>DAOWAG010000196.1 GCA_030634715.1 Candidatus Aegiribacteria sp.
AAGCTCTTATTTCGGTAGACGGAGGAGTAACTGACACCAATGCGGGAAAACTGATATCTCTGGGAGTTGACATACTGGTTTCCGGTTCTTTCATTACCAGAGCGGATGATCCTGCTGAAGCTATTCGAAGGCTGAGGGATGTTTCCCTGGTCAATTATGATGGAGAAAAATGAAGTACTTATCACTGATTACCGCAGTTCTTCTCATCCTCTTCGGCTGCTCCACAGAGTCAACCCATTTGATGGATCAGGAAAGAATGGATGAGATCAGAAATGCACTTGGTTTGAGCAGATGTGAAACCAGAATGGATTCACTTGGGTTCGAGATTGGGGGATTGCTCTACCATGCATCTCTGACTGATGACGGATATACTTCTATTGAAGAACTTCTTCCCGATTCTATTCCCGGATGTCCTGTTTCGGATCAGCCCTATATCATTATCGAATCCGATTCTGATATCACGATTACATGCCCCTTCGGACATGGTTCTTTTCACATACGTAAGTAGACTTCCCTCTGTTTGGATTATTCCTTTTGCTGAAGTATAGTTGCATGCTCTGTAGTGTAGAGTATTTGTGTGTTTTTTACTTATCTGATTCATAATGGAGGGCAGATTTGTTCGACAGGCTGGCAGACGGTCTCTCAGATGCTTTCAGGAAACTGACAAGCAGAGGAGTCATTAACGAATCCAATATCAGGGATGCTATGCGGCTGGTTCGCAGGGCGTTACTTGAAGCTGACGTTAATTTCAAAGTGGCGAAGCAATTCGTAAACTCTGTCAGTGAAAAAGCCCTTGGTGAGAATGTTCTGAAAAGTCTTTCTCCCGGACAGCAGGTTATAAAGGTCGTCAATGACGAGCTTGTGAAGCTGCTTGGTTCCGAAAGAACCCCTCTTGAGCTCTCAGGTAAACCTCCAATGGTCTATCTTCTTGTTGGTTTGCAGGGCTCCGGGAAAACGACCACAGCTGGCAGACTGGCATACTGGCTGACGGAAAAGAAAGGTAAGAGATCTCTTCTGGCAGCATGCGATCTGCAGAGACCCGCGGCTATTGACCAGCTGGAGAAGATTGCAAAGGACTCGGGTGCCGGTTTCTACGCGAGGAGAGATACGAAGAATCCAGTGGAGGTCCTTCGGGAAGCGATGCATGAAGCACGAATGAACAGTTATGACATAGTCATCGCTGATACTGCAGGAAGACTTCATGTGGATGACGAACTGATGGATGAACTTGAGGAGATCAGTGCAGTGGCGAATGCCGCTGAAACAATATTGGTGCTTGATGGACTGTCCGGTCAGGACGCTGTAAACGTTGCCGTTGAATTCCAGGAAAGAATTGGATTTACCGGTTCCGTAATCACAAAGATGGACGGAGACTCAAGAGGAGGTGCAGCGCTCTCCTTCAGGGCGGTCACCGGAAAACCAATCAAGTTCATTGGAGTAGGAGAGGGTGTTAGTGGTCTTGAACCGATGGATCCGACCAGAATGGCTGGAAGAATCCTTGGTATGGGTGATGTTGTCGGTCTTGCGGAAAAAGCCCAGAGTACATGGGATATAAGGGAAGCTGAAGAGCTGGAGAAAAAGCTTATCTCCAACTCTTTCACTCTTGAGGATTTCGCTTCCGAGCTCCGTCGCATTAAAAAGATGGGTTCTTTCAGTGACCTGCTGGATATGCTTCCGAAGAGCATGAGACCCGCAGGCATGAACCTCGACACTTCACAATTTACGAAGAACGAAGCTATCATCAATTCAATGACAAGAAAGGAAAGATTCCATCCGGAGATAATAGACGGAAATAGACGAAGGAGAATATCACAAGGCAGCGGTACAAAAGTGAATGATGTCAATAAACTGCTGCGCGAATTCAGATCAATGAAGAAAATGATGAAGCAGATGAAATCCGGGAGATTCAAGCTCCCCGGTATGATCCGCTGACCTGGAGGTGAAATTTGGTAATTATCCGCTTAAAAAGAATTGGATGTAAAGGTCAACCTTTCTACAGAATTGTTGCCGCTGACAGACGCAAAGCTACCGGTGGCAAATTTCTGGAGAGTTTCGGGTACTATGACCCCCTTCGCAAGCCAATGGAAGTTAAAGTAGACGAGGAAAGGGTTTTTCACTGGTTGGATAAGGGAGCACAGGTATCCGATACGGTCAGAAACCTGCTTAAACGCACAGGCACCTGGAGTAAATGGTCCAGGCACTCCAGCGGAGAAGAAGAAATAACGCTGGAAGTGGTTCTAATGAAAGGGAAAAGCAGAACTTCGTAATGATACACCGGTGCAATTTACTGTCTGAACAACTACCTGAACTGGAGGACCCTCATGAAAGAACTTATCGAGATTATGGCCAAAACACTCGTTGAAGATCCTGAAGCGGTTTCTGTAGAAGAGACAATGGAAGAAGACATAATTGTCTTTGAATTGAGAGTTGCAGAGAGCGATCTTGGAAGGGTAATAGGCCGAGAGGGGAAAATTGCGAAGGCGATGAGACTTATCATCAGATCAGCTGCTGCCCGTCTGGAGCAGAAGGCAACAGTAAGAATCATTGACTGATAATTCAGTGATGGCTCCCGGGGATATTATTTATCTCGGGTACGTGGAGAAACCTCACGGATTAAAGGGTGGATTCACAGTTCGTATTTTTTCCGGTATCGGTCAAGCGGTCATTCCTCCGGGAACAGGAATACTGTTTGAAAAGAACAGACCGATGACTGTTACGAGGTGTACTATTCGGGATAATGACCGGATTAACCTCACTCTGGAGGAGATTCGTAACAGGGAGGACGCTGACGGGTGCAGAGGTTGCTCCATCTTCATAAAGCGAGATGAAGCGGAGAGAATGCTGGAATTCTTCCCCCTTTACGGTTTTATCGGCATGGAGATGCATTCAGAGAGCAAAACGTACGATGTTGTGGATATTGAACCATCGGAATCCAACCCGCTTCTTCTCGTTAAGAACTCGGAAACCGAATTTCACGTACCACTTATACTGGTGCTGAATGAGGGAGAGATCAGGTGGAAGGATAAGATCATTGAGCTTGTTCTTCCCGTTGGTATAGACGATCCGTCTCTGCAATGAATGGAGTCTGCTTGATGAAAACAGCTGTGGCAACGCTGTTTCCGGATCTGTTCATTCCATTCATGGAACACGGAATAGTTGGAAAAGCGATTGAAACCGGCAGGATTGAACTATCGGTTTTTGATATACGAAAGAAGGCTGTAGACAGTCGAGGTTCAGTTGACGATTATCAGTTCGGGGGCGGCGCAGGGATGCTGCTCAGACCCGAACCGTTGTTTGAAACACTTGAGGAGATATCCTGGAGAAAGGATGCCAGGATAATATTCATGACTCCTCAGGGAAGGAAACTGGATCACGATCTGGCTCGGGAGTTAGCTGAGTGCGGGAAAATGATAATATTCTGTGGCAGATATGGCGGAATTGATCAGAGATTCAGGGAACACGCTG
>DAOWAG010000221.1 GCA_030634715.1 Candidatus Aegiribacteria sp.
TCCATTCGATTATGTACTTGTCGGAGAAGCTGAAGAATCCATCGTTGAGCTTGCTTCAGCTATCGATGCCGGAATAGATCCCTCCTCGATCAATAATCTCGTTTTCAGGAATAGAGATGGTAATATTGTAATAAATCCGCGAAGAGATGTGCGCACGGATATTGATACTTTACCGTTCCCGTCAAGAGATGTGGTTAATTATGACCTGTATCTGCAGAACGGCATGCACGAATTCGGAGTTATCACATCCCGGGGATGTCCTTATAACTGCATGTACTGCAAACCGAGTACAGACAGAATATTCGGAGGCGGGATCCGTTTCAGGAGCGCTGAGAACGTTGTTGAAGAACTGGCGGATCTGGCTCGTTTGAGGAACACCGATATTCTTCCAGTCTTCTTCAAAGATGACACAATCACACTTCATCCGACGGAGTGGTTTGAAGCCTTCCGGGATGGCTTGAAGAGCAGAAATCTGAAACTTAAGTGGCATTGCGCAACAAGGGTAGACACAGTCTCGCGAAGCAAACTGAAGATCATGGCCGAGAGCGGATGTCACTGCATCTCCTACGGAGTCGAAAGCGGAAGCCAGAGAATACTGGACTTTTACAGAAAAGGCACAACTCCCGAACAGGCTGTTTCCGCATTTAAATGGAGCCATGAATTCGGTATTGAAGCGACTGCAATGCTGATGATAGGTTGTCCGATGGAGAAGGAGAAAGACCTTGAGGCTACTTATTCTCTCCTCAGGAAGCTCAAACCGGATGATATTGTCGTGTACTTTTCAACCGCTATCCCCGGAAGAGAAATTCACGACTGGGCGAAACAGGAGGGATATCTGACCGATGATACCAGCCCTGAACTTCTTGATCCCGCGAGGAATCGTGCTTTTGAGATGATGAATATGCGTCTGCCCTTTTTGGATGTGGATGATGTTATTCACTGGAAACACAAAATCGAAAGGTACAGAAGCTGGAGGAAAGTCACAAGTATCGAAAATATCCGAAAATGGATTGTTGACCTGGCGCATAACCCGGCATCCGCAACCAGAAAAGCAGGACTTGTACTAAAAGGATTCAGTGGTCGGAGAAATAAATCATAGAAGTGGACTGAATGAAAGATAGAGCCCTGATTGCAGCTATAAACTGGAACGGCAGAGATTTTATCACCGGAATGATCGATTCCCTTCTTCCACAGATGAAAGAAACGAAAACGAGGCTCCTCGTCTTCGATAACTGTTCAGAGGATGGTTCCGATGATCTGGTTGAGGAGAAATACAGCCATACCGGGATGGTGGATGTTTATCGCAACCGTGAGAATATCCTCTTCGGCAGGGCTGCCAACAGAATAATCGAGAATGCGCGGTTTTCGACTGTTGTTCTGATCAACACTGACACCATTCTTCAGCAAGGCTGCCTCCGAAATCTGTTATTGTCGCTGGAATCCCGGTCGGAGGTGGCTTTAGTCGGACCCAGACTGCTGTGGCCTGACGGAACACTCCAGTCTTCGCAGCGTGATTTTCCTTTTCCAGGAAAGCTCCTCCTTGAACACATTCCAATTCTCCAAAAGCTCACAGCTAAATTCTCTGCCCACGACAAAGGCAGATACGGAGACTGGCTTGTCGGCGCGATGATGGCCATCAGAGTCAAGGCTTTCAATGAGATCGGTGGATTCGATGAGGAGTTCCTCTTCTTCCATGAAGAAACAGACCTGCAATACCGCCTTATGAAGGCCGGCTGGAAGGTCTGGTTCGAGCCTTCCGCGGAGGTGTTCCATCTGGAAGGGGCTTCATCCCATCAGAAATACGGTCGGCGTATTCATCTTCGGCATATTCCGGGAAAGCTTCTGTTTCTGCGAAAATATGGAACTCGCATTGATATCATATCTTTCAAGCTCCTGATGACACTCCTTCAAGTTCAGCGTATGATGAAGGGCAGGCTTTCAGGGAAACTGGCAGCATCCGATGTCCGCTGCACAGCCAGCTACTGCAGGGAGGCGATACGATTACTCTGGCGTAAACAAGAGGTAACCTCATGATACGTGTGTTCAGACCTTCCTACGACAACAGAGAACTTGAAGCTATTGCTGAGGTTTTGAAGTCTGGCTGGGTCGGCCTTGGTCCGAAAACCGCCGAATTTGAACGGGCTTTTGCCTTATATTGCAATGTAGATCACTGCATAGGCCTGAACTCCGGAACAGCTGCGATCGACATGGCTCTCAGCCTGCTGGATATAGGTGAGGGTGACGAGGTCATCATACCAACGATAACTTTTGTATCCGGGGCTCACTGTGTGATAAATCATGGTGCCAGACCGGTGTTCGCGGATGTCGACAGAGATACTCTGAACATTGATCTGAATGATGTGAAAAGGAAGATCTCAGACAGGACCAGGGCAATAATGCCTGTTCACTACGGCGGATGGCCTGTGAGAATGGATGAACTGAAGGATATTGCCGGAGACATTCCTGTAGTGGAGGATTGCGCTCACGCCGCCGGATCCAGGTACAAGGGACAGCCTGTCGGAAGCATTGGCACCATGGGTTGCTTCAGCTTTCATGCTGTGAAGAATCTTGCCATGGGTGAAGGCGGTGCAATAACTATGAAAGACAGCGATCTGGCAGAACGAGCAAGGCGAATTCGATGGCTGGGAATAGACCATGAAACATGGGATCGCACTCAACTGGGTACATTCTATTGGTGGGAATATTCGATAGATGAGATTGGTGTGAAGTCTCATCTGAATGATATTCATGCGGCCATCGGCCTCGTACAGCTCCAGAAACTCGAAATGGCAAACCGGCGAAGACGGGGGATAGTAGAGATGTACAGGCAAGGCCTTCACGATATTGAACAGATTGAGTTACCGCCCGAAGAAACCACTGATTCAGTTTCCTCCTGGCATATCTTTAAAATAAAGGCTCATCGCAGAGATGATCTGAATATTTTTCTGGGCAGGACGGGGATCAGTACCAGTGTGCATTACAAACCTCTGCATCTCTACTCCTGCTACGGTCAGCAACCGTCCCTGCCTGCTGCCGAGGATGCATTCAGACGAATTCTGACTCTGCCGCTGTACCCTGATCTGACTGACAGCGAGGTTTCCTATGTGATTGATTCCATCCGAAAATTCTATCATGACGGATAATAGCGATTCTCCCAGAATTGTATGTATGTGCGGCAAGGACA
>DAOWAG010000364.1 GCA_030634715.1 Candidatus Aegiribacteria sp.
ACAAGTCACTGAGAATCAAGGAAGAGATCGGAGATACAAGGGGTATTGCTTACTCCTACATGAACATCGGAACCCTTCATGAGGAGCAAAATGAATTCGAGCCTGCATTAGGATATTGTCTCAAGGCTCTAGCCATCTACAAAGTGATCAAAGATAAACGAGGCATCTCAGATTCCAATAACAAGATAGGTGGCATTCACACCTTAATGGAGCGCTTTGATTCTGCGATGGTTCATCTGCAGAAGGGCCTGATGCTGGCCAGGAAGATCAGAGCAAAGGACCTGGAAGGTGATAGCTATCAGTACTTTTCCGAGCTCTATCAGGCTCAGGGTGATTTCGAACAGGCTCTAACCAATTACAGGAAATTCAGCGAACTGAGAGAGAGTACCTTCAGCGACAAAAGCACTGAGAAGATCGCGCAGATGCAGGTCAGATACGAGACCGAAAAAAAAGAAAAGGAAGCGGAGATCTATCGAGGTATTTTTGAAAACACCTTGATAGGGATGTACAGGATTTCTCCCGAGGGACGCATCCTTATGGCAAATTCGGCTCTGGTGAGCATGCTTGGGTATTCCTCATCAGAAGAGCTGGTGCTGCATAGCCTTGATAATGGGTGGTGCGATTCGGAACATCCCATATTTACTTTCAGCGAAAACTTCAAGAATGAGGATGTAGTGCACGGACTGGAGTCGATCTGGTTCAGCCGGGATAATACTTCCATCTCTGTTCGTGAAAGCTTCAGGGCGGTTAGGGATGAATCGAGAAATGTCCTGTATTATGAGGGAACCGTTGAGGATATTACCGAACGTAAACGGGCTGAGGAAGAACTCCGGAAGCTGCAGAAGCTCGAGAGTATCGGTACTCTTGCTGGTGGTATAGCACATGATTTTAACAATATCCTCACTGGATTATTCGGTAGTATTTCCTTAGCGAAAATGACGCTTTCCAAAGATCATCCTGGATTCAAGTCTCTTGAAGAAGCGGAAAACTCCATGAACAGGGCAATTAGTCTAACCAGGCAGTTACTAACCTTTGCAAAGGGTGGGGAACCTCTCAGAGAGGATATCAGCCTCGGTGAGTTAGTCAGGGAAGTAACAGAATTTGACCTTTCAGGCAGTAATGTAATGCCTGTTTTCACGCAGGTGCAAGATTTGTGGATGACCAAAGCTGACAAGGGGCAAGTGCAGCAGGTATTCTCCAACCTGATAATTAATGCCGACCAGGCAATGCCCGATGGCGGGTATCTGTATATCACACTCGAGAATGCGGATGTCTCAAAGAATGAGGTGCCTAATCTCAACCAGGGTAAATATGTCAAAGCCACAGTACGTGATAAAGGAACAGGTATTGATCAGAAGTACCTTGACCGGATATTCGACCCATACTTCAGCACCAAGCAGGCTGGCAGCGGCCTGGGACTGGCTACGGTTTATTCTATCATGAACAGGCACGGCGGGTATATAAGCGTTGATTCGGAACTCGGTGAGGGGACTACTTTTACACTATACCTCCACGCTTCTGAATCTCGACAGCCGGCGATAATGAAGCAATCCGGAGTAAAATCCTCAACTCCAGAACGAACAGCCAGAATACTTGTGATGGATGATGAAGAAATAATCAGGAGGATATCAACAGATATGCTCAAAGAGTGTGGATTTACAGTAGATACCGCGGTTGATGGAAAAGAGGCAATAGAAAAATATATATCAGCTGAACAAGAAGGTGATGCCTTTGATATAGTTATTATGGATTTGACTATTCCAGGCAGCATGGGAGGTAAGGAAGCGGTCAGGAAGCTTCTTGCCATCGATTCCGAAGCAAAGGTTATTGTCTCCAGCGGTTATTTCATGGATCCTGTAATGGCCAATTACAGCGAATACGGATTTAAGGGCAGGCTTGCCAAGCCGTATAAGATGAAGAATTTGAAAAAAGAATTAGTCCGTGTACTGGAAGAAGAGAAAATAGAATAG
>DAOWAG010000134.1 GCA_030634715.1 Candidatus Aegiribacteria sp.
CTGCCGTCAGGTCTCCACTTGCCGGTGATATGCACGGAATCATCAGAGAGCTCAAACCATCCCTCGCCGGAAGCACTTGGTTCAGTATAGGTAAAATCCAGTCTGCCATCAGCCCCCACTTCACCCTCTACCGTAGAATATCCTTCAAGAGTGTAGTGACCGCTTACAGAAGAACCATCCTGACGAAGGAAGAGTGTACCATAGGTCGTCTCCCAGGTTCCTGAGAAATCAGTAATACCTCCTGTTTCCGCGGAATAGAAGACAGCAATAAGTATCAGAGGAAGCATTTTCATTCAAGTACCGCCCTTATCCTTCTGACACCTCTGGACGAACTCATCTCCTTCGCGATTCTGAATTTCCCGAGTTCTCCAGTACTTGCTACATGGGGGCCTCCACATATTTCAATCGAGTAATTTCCAATAATGTATACTTTTACTTTCTCACCATACTTGCTGCGGAATAAACCGATCGCGCCTTTTTCAAGAGCTTTCTCAAGTTCCATTTCCATGCAGGTAACAGGAAGATCAGCGTTTATCATATCATTTACTTTTTTCTCTACCGCGACCTTCTCCTCAGCAGTCATGGCTTCAGGCTGGCTGAAGTCGAATCTCAGCCTCTTCTCCGTGATGTTGCTTCCCTTCTGCTCCACATGTTTTCCCAGAACATCGCGAAGAGCCTGGTGCAGAAGGTGAGTAGCGGTATGCAATTTTGTCACCATTTCGCTGTTGTCAGCAAGACCGCCTTTGAATTTTTCCTCACTTCCCTGTCTGGAAAGCTCTCTATGTTTTTCAAATGCTTTGCTGTAACCAGTCATGTCAACGGTCATGCCATGTTCGGCGGCCATCTCAGCTGTGAACTCAACCGGAAATCCATAAGTGTCATACAGCCTGAATGCGATTCTTCCAGGAATGGTTTTCACCGGATTTCTCAGAAGATTGGGCAGCAGTTTATCAAATTCCCGCAATCCTGCCTGTAATGTCTTCTCGAAACGGGTCTCCTCCGCTGACAGTTCATCCAGTATAAATTTTCTGTTCCGGGAAAGTTCACCATGAGCGGAAGCTTCAGTATCTATTACTACCTCTGCAAGCCTCTGAGTGAACGGTTCATCAATCCCGAGCTTTCTGCCATGCCTTATTGCGAGCCTGATCAACCTTCTCAGAACGTATCCCCTGTCGAGATTCGATGGTGGTACTCCCTGATCGTCGCCAAGTATGTGAGTGGCTGTTCTGATATGATCTGAAACAATCCGGAGGGACCTGTTGGTTTCGAAATCAGGTTGTGAACCAATACCAGCGAACTTCTTCAGAAAACCGAATAAAGGCTGGAATTCGCGAATATCAAAAACCGAACCGGAACCGTTCATCATGGCAATGGTTCTTTCCACGCCCATGCCCGTATCAACGTTCTTCTGTTCAAGCGGAACGTACTTGCCGTCTTCTGTTCGGCGGTACTGCATGAAGACATCGTTCCATATTTCGAAATACTTCCCACAACCGCATCCCGGTCTGCATTCCGGGTTACATGGAGTTCTGCCTGTATCTATGAATATCTCGGTATCAGGTCCGCATGGTCCCGTATTCCCTGTTGGACCCCACCAGTTATCCTTCCGCCCCATAAAATAGATCCTACCGCGAGGAATACCGGTTTCCTCCCAGATAGCGGCTGCTTCTTCATCGGGAGGAACCTGGTCATCACCTTCGAATACTGTAACGTGAAGCTGATCCTTCGAGAACCCAAGCCATTCTCTGGCTGTCAGGAACTCATAACTCCATTCAATCGCTTCACGTTTGAAGTAATCACCGAGAGACCAGTTGCCGAGCATCTCAAAGAAAGTCAGGTGAGTAGGGTCACCCACTTCATCGATATCTCCCGTTCGCACACATTTCTGAACATCAACCAGCCTCCGGCCTGCTGGATGTTTCTCTCCCAGGAGAAACGGTACGAGAGGCTGCATACCAGCAGGTGTGTAAAGTATGGTGGAATCGTTTTCAGGAATCAGTGATGAGCCCTGAATAACGGCATGCCCTCTTTCTCTGAAAAATTCAATATATAGCTGTTTCAATTCATCTGAAGTCATATTTTCTCTTTAAGTATCAGATTAGATGGACTTCTGAAATATTCTGTAAGTTCGGTACTGATCAGCATTAAGTTCCTTTTCAAGTATTCTTCTCATGGAGTGATTGTCCTCAAGTACCCATGACAGCTCCCCCCGACCCATATCCTTCTCAGTACTAGCCTCTATGATTCTGTGTATCAGGAGGGCTTCGATTCCACGTCCGCGAAACTCCTTTCGAACACCAAGCAGGAGTACTCTGATCTGATTGATCTTCGTTCGGAATAGAGGAACCTTCAGAGCGAATAGAGCACGGATAAGGTTGCCATTCGCTCTTGCAAATGCCTGATTTGCATCCGGAAGCGCAATCGCAAAAGCAACCGGTTCACCATCAATCTCAGCAATCGGACCAAGTTCAGAAAGCATTATCATCTTGAGTTCATCAGCCATCATGTCGAGCTCACTCTTGCTCAACGGCACAAATCCCCAGTTGTCATGCCAGCACTCATTGTAAATATCCATAATTACAGGGACTTCCCGATGGATGTTCTTCACAGAGAAGTCTCTGATTTTGATACCGTACCTTTTTAATACTAGATCAGCAACACGGGAAAATCTGGAGTAATCGGTTTTGCCTGAATCAAGGTAATAAGCTAGGAGATCCTTTGCCTTCAGATATCCATTACTGCCAAGAGCATCCGCATACCACTGCAGGTTGTAAGGCATCATTATCGGAGGTCTGGAGTTGAAGCCTTTTACAAGCATGCCGCACTCCTCGTTTGTGGAGAAGTTCATCGGTCCTCTGATTGTATCCATTCCTGCTTCGCGAAGCCTATCTTCAGCCTCAGTAAGAAGCAATTTGAACAATCCGGTATCCTCTTCACTCTCGAGGAACCCGAAAAAACCGGTCTTCTCATTATGGTATTCGTTATGTGTATGGTTTACAATAATCGCGATGCGTCCCGCAACTTTGCGCTGATCATCCCTGGCAATAAGAAGGGTAACATCCCCATGTTCGTGAAAAGGATGTTTCTTTTTATTAAAGAGTGCTTTTTGAAAATACTTAATCGGGGGAACCCAGTTAGGATTGTCCCTGTACAACCTGAATGGTAGATCTATAAACTCTCTGAGCTGATTCCCGCTTGTAACTTCCTCGATTGTGAAGGACATTGAACCTCCCGGATCAGATTATACCGAGCTCTTTCCCAATTTTTCTAAATATCTCAAGAGCCCTGTCAATCATGGATTCCGTATGTGTAGACATGTAACTGGTTCGCAGCATTTCACCACCATTAGCAACAGCAGGACTGATAACAGGATTTGTAAAAACACCGGCATGGAAGAGCTTTTTCCAGAACACGAGCGTCTGTACTTCATCACCAACGATAATCGGCACAATCGGAGCCTCTGAATTACCTACATTGAATCCAAGAGAAGCAAGCCCCTGTCTTGCCCTTTCAGCAGCAAAGTGGGATTTTACGACAAGCTCAGGTTCCTTTTCAAGAATATCCAGTGCGGCAATAACCGTTGCGACAGCCGCAGGCGGCAGACTGGCGGAGAATATCATTGTTCGAGCCGTATGTTTGATATACTCCATAACTTTTGCGGGACCGGCAGCAAAACCTCCAATACAGGCAAATGATTTGCTGAAAGTGCCAATCAGAATATCAACATCATCATGACAACCAAAGTGTTCCGCGGTACCACGACCTCTAGGACCCATTGCGCCTACGCCGTGGGCATCGTCAACAATGAGTCTTGCTCCGAATTCCCGACAGACTTCCACAAGTCCTGGAATATTCGCAAGATCACCCTCCATACTGAAAACACCATCTGTTACGATAACAGCTGGATGTTTGCGATTGTTTTCAAGCATATATCTGAGATGGTCATGATCATTATGCCTGTATTTCAATACACGCGCATAACTCATCCTGGAGCCATCAATGATAGAAGCATGATCAAACCTGTCGAGATAGATAATGTCATTCATACCGGCAATTGTTGAGATCACTCCAAGATTTGACTGAAATCCGGTACTGAAAGTTATTGCCATTTCCTTGCCCAGGAAATTAGCCAGTTTTTCCTCAAGTTCTATATGAAGGTCAAGCGTACCATTAAGGAAACGGCTGCCGGTGCATCCTGTGCCGTATTTATCAATAGCTTCCTTTGCCTTCTCCATAATAACCGGATGATCCGTAAGCCCAAGGTAATTGTTGGATCCCAGCATGATAATGCTGTGTCCGTCGATCTCCATTTCAGCCCCAACATGACCACCGAGAGGCACGAAATAGGGATAGAGCCCGGACTCTCGAACCTTCTCCAGCCTGTCAAACTCGGAACACTTCTGGAAGACATCTAATTGTGAGTTATCCATTTTCCACCTTGTCATCGGTTAAATCAATATGTAGCATTGCGCAGGAAGTTAATCAGGATGTTCACGCAAGTCAACGGATTCCGGTGATGATGAATAAAGTAATACTTACAGGAGC
>DAOWAG010000157.1 GCA_030634715.1 Candidatus Aegiribacteria sp.
AACTCGGAGATCTCCACAAGCAGTTGATCCTTCGTCACAGTATCGTCTTTTGAGATATGTATTTTGCTGACGATCCCTCTGATGCTCGAACAGATCTCATTATGCATTTTCATAGCTTCAAGAAGCAATAATATAGTTCCAGGTTCAACTGTATCTCCTTCAGATACAAGAATGTCAATAATTCCTCCAGGGATGAAAGCTCTGACTTCCGAAAGATCATGTGCTCCCTCAGATGCTTTCAGCGCTCCTTCGGGAATTTCCGTTGAATATTCTGCACCATCGATATTGAGCTTTCCGAGTTTGTTTTCCATAATTCCCTCTCCTCTACAGAGGGATGTTGCCATGTTTATGGCCTACTGTGAAGGAATCCGTAAGAGATAAAACCTTGATTAATGTCTCTCTGGTCATGCTTGATTTTATGATAATATCGATGTAGCCTTTCTTCGAGGCAACGTATGGATTTGAAAATTTCTCTTCGTATTCTCTCACTTTTTCCTGCCTGCAAGCTTCCGGATCGTCAGCATCCGCGATTTCCTTCCGGAATATTATGTTAGCTGCTCCTTCAGGACCCATGACTGCTATCTCTCCGGATGGCCAGGAAGCAACAAATGTTGCTCCGAGATGCCTGCTGCACATGGCTATGTATGCACCACCATATGCTTTTCTCATTATCAGAGTCATTTTTGGAACCGTAGCTTCACTGTATGCATAAAGCAGCTTTGCTCCATGTCTGATAACACCTGCATGTTCCTGGTTTATTCCAGGGAGATATCCTGGAGTATCAACCATTGTAAGCAATGGGATATTGAAGGAATCACAGAACCTGATGAATCTTGCTGCTTTATCGGAAGCATTAACATCAAGAACCCCCGCGAGAACTCTTGGCTGGTTGGCGATAATACCGATTGTTTTTCCGTCCAGTCTCGCGAATCCTACAACGATATTTCTGGCCCACTGTTCATGGACCTCAAGGAAATCTGATGCATCAACTATTCCTCTGATGATTTCTTTTACGCAGTAAGCCTGTTTTCTGTCGTCAGGAATAACATCATCTCCAAGCGGGTTGGCGGAGGGAACCGGTCTGTAAACAGGAGGCTTCTCATTCGAGTTCGATGGAAGGAATGACAGGAGTTTTTTCAGAGTACTAAAAGCTTCCACTTCACTTTCAGCGTAGAAATGCGCATTACCTGTAATAGTGGTCTGTGTAACAGCACCGCCAAGTTCCTCCTGCGTGACATCTTCTCCAAGGACTGTTTTTATCACCTGAGGGCCTGTAATGAACATGTTCGATATTTTATTGACTACGAAAACAAAATCAGTAAGAGCAGGTGAGTATACCGCTCCTCCGGCACATGGTCCGAGTATTACGGAAATCTGAGGTATGATTCCACTCATACGAGTATTCCGATAAAAGATCTCACCATATCCGCAGAGGGATTCCACACCCTCCTGAATCCTTGCGCCACCGGAATCATTGATTCCTATAAGTGGTATGTGAGCTTCCGCTGCAGCATCCATAACTTTTGTTATCTTCTTGGCGTGGGCTCTGCCGAGGGATCCTCCGGCCACTGTAAAATCCTGAGCAAAAACAGCAACAGATCTGTTACTGACTTTCCCGAATCCTGTAATAACACCATCTCCAGCGAGATCTTTCCGGTCCATTCCGAAATCTTTTACCGAATGCTCAACGAACAGGTCCGTTTCAAGAAATGAGTCAGGGTCGAGCAGGAGATCTTCAATTCGTTCCCTTGCTGTATGCTTCCCTTTCTTCTTCTGTTTTTCAATAGCAATTTCACCGCCACCTTTCAGCTTACCTGAAAGGCGAACGAGAAAATCATTAACTGATTTCATAATTGACATAGTCAGATCTCCTCATGTAATCTATTGCCGGGCAGCTAATTCAGTACAGAATTTTAGAAATATGAGAATTCACCCGGTTTTAATATTAAAGGACATTCACTTATTTCAAACATTGATTCTAGGGGTATAAGATAATTCAGATATGTCATTGTGTGGTAGTCTGGAATTAGACGACTACAGAGCAGTTATCTACCGGGGTAATGTGCTGTCGCCAGGTAGTGGTTCAAGGATAGAGAGAGCCGGAATAATCTCTGGAATGTTGTTTTCCCACTCAAGTCCGGCAAGCAGTCTGATTGTGGCGAACATTCCACCCGCAGTCAATCCAAACGGAGTGGTTCCATTGATTTGCTCTCCCGCAATCACCGCCCAGCCACGGAATTCTGTAGTTACAGGTAACGAATACAGTATTACCGTGTACTGCGAGAGGATTTCTGAATCTGTCCAGTAATTCGCAATCTGCAACACTGTTGTGATCTTGGAATACTCCAGATTGATAAAAGTAAGATCCGGTTTGTACACATTTATGAGTCTGAGGAGAATATCCTGCTTTTCCAGAGGATCTGTCCACAACGAGTCTTCAAATTCTTCGATCAATCCTGCTGGAATGGATACAGTGTTACCTGTCTTATCGATCCATATCTGGATATGATCCTGATTCAGGTCATAATAGAGATGCATGTCACTGATCACACTCAGTAACATGTCCTTCTCTACGGCTTCCTGAATGAGTATTTCCTCTTGGGATTGAATTATTTCCGGTTCTTCCCGCATCAGCATCGCTCCAGAAATATGATCTCCTCTTTCCGCAATAATCCATGGAAGATCCGGTGAAGGTGCGAGGTTCCTGAAATTCAGAATAACAATTGGAGAATACTCCTGTTCAGAGGACATATCCAAAAGCTGCTCACTTTCTTCACATCCGATGATGAGAAACACTGACAGGAGAAAAAACAGATATCTGGTCAATTGCACCTCCAGAAAATATTCTGCACACTATTCGCTATATCCGAAAACATCTGAATAAATATGATGCTTTTCCAAATATAACTCCTGTATTCAGCCGGAAGCATGTTTTGTTTGCATGAATCCATCATATTCCAGGTTGCAGAACCATGAATTCCTCAACATAGTCGAGCTTTGGAGGTACATTTAAGTGAAAATTACTTTCTTCGGAGCAGCGCGTGCTGTAACCGGTTCGAAGCATTTATTGGAAGTTGCCGGAAAGAAAATACTGCTTGATTGCGGTTTTCACCAGGGACATCGCATTGAAAGCGAAGAACTCAACAGGAATTTTCCATTTAATCCATCTGAGCTGGATGGTATAATTCTTTCACATGCCCATATAGATCATGCCGGTAACCTTCCTGGTGTTGTTAAGAAGGGGTTTGGAGGTTTGATAACCAGTACTTTCGCAACGAGAGATCTCGCTGCAATCATGCTTCCAGACAGTGCTCATATACAGAAGTACGATGCACAGTATCTGAACAAGAAGAGAAAGAAAAATGACCTTCCACCCATTGAGCCTTTGTACGACATGGAAGACGTGACGCGGACTCTGGAACATTTCATGTCCATTCCTTATAACAGACCATTTGAAATATTCAACGGAATAACTTTGCGTTTTATCGAGGCTGGACACATCCTTGGCTCTGCACAGATTGAACTTACTGTAAAGGAAAACGGTCGTAAACGCGTTCTTATCTATTCAGGAGATCTAGGCCGACCGGGTCGGCCGATACTTAGAGATCCGGACATGAATGCAAAAGCAAATATACTTTTGATGGAGAGTACATACGGTGGAAGGAACCACGAAGAACAGGAAGAAGCTCTGACTCGATTTCGGGATATAATTAACAAAACATACAAACTTGGTGGAAAAGTAATCATTCCATCATTCAGTGTTGGCAGGACACAGGAAGTGCTTTACTATATCCACGAATTAGTAATGCGTAATGAAATGCCGGATATGCCGGTATTTGTTGATTCACCTCTATCTTTCGACGCAACAGAGATATACAAGATTCATCAGGAATGTTTTGATACTCATATGCGTGAGTATCTTAACAGTGGTCAAAGTCCATTCCAGTTCGAAGGCCTTCGTTTCATACAGAGTGTTGGGGAATCAAAAGCGCTCAATCTGGATCCAAGACCGATGGTTATAATATCGGCTTCCGGAATGTGTGAGAATGGAAGAATTCTGCATCATCTGAAGAACAATATTGAGAATCAGATAAACACTGTGCTTATCGTGGGATTCATGGCTCAGCACACTCTTGGAAGAAGACTCCTTGATGGATGCAAACAGGTCAAAATCTTCGGAGAAGAGTACATCGTGAGAGCTGGTCTTGA
>DAOWAG010000166.1 GCA_030634715.1 Candidatus Aegiribacteria sp.
AAACAGACATCTCTGAATTCAATTGAATGTTTAAATGAAGAGAAAGGGACTGGATTCTCAGGCTGAATTATCGATGGAGTCCTGTCGAGAAGGCTGAATACCCTCTCCGCGGATGCAAGCCCCGTCTGTATCCGGCTGTTAGCTCTGCTTATTGTCTTAATCGGTTTCATCATTGAAAGAGCGGCAGCTAGAAACACCAGGAAACGTCCGGTAGTGAGAGTCCCTCCCGAAAGTATTTCCTTTCCTCCATAAAACATAAGGAATCCGCTTGCGATCGCGCCCATAATTTCCGTTACAGGGCTTGCAAGGGCTCTCTCGCGTTGAAGAGAAGTCTCAGTTCTGCGGTGAATATCCAGTATAGCTGCAAATTTCGATGATTCGAATTTCTCCATGCAGAACGCCTTAACTACTCTTATTCCAAATATCGTTTCCTGCAGTATCGCTGAAAAATCCGCGAGTCTTTCCTGCGCGACGTGAGTTTTCCTCCTGAGCCTGCGGCTGATTATCAGAATAAAAAGCATCGCCGGAGGAAATACAAGGAGAGTAAAAAGAGCGAGCCGCCATGAAGCCAGCAGCGCAAGACCGAGGTAAACGAATAAAAGCAGAATCTCCCTTGGTATGCTCATGAGCATCTCTGTCATGGCCCAATTCATATTGCCAACGTCTGACGTGAATCTTGCCATGATATCTCCGGATCTTGCAGTGCTGTAAAATCCCATATCAAGCTCAAGAAGATGAGAGTATAGTTTATCTCTGATATCCCTCACTACTCCCTGTTCGGCCCTTGAGAGAAAGAACACCTGCATGAATCCAAGAACATTCTTCAGCAGAACCATTAGAACGAGTCCCATAATTATTGCTATGAGAACCTGCTCCGGTTTTGATCTTCTGAAACTTTCCCTTAATGCTTCAATCACTTCACCGCATGCAGATGCGATTTTATTCGGACTCAGAGAGGTTATCGCAGTTCCTAAACTGTTGACAGCGGGAACAACATTCTCTTTCAGTACATCATTGAGATCATCGTATTCTTCAAGATGACCATCTCTGGATAGAACGTCATCAAAGAGCGGAAGTATCATACCCAGGGATGCTCCGCTGAACAGCGCAAAGAACATCAGGCATACTACGGCGCCTGTTATCCATTTCCAGTACGGCCTGACGAATGAGAGTATTCTTAGAACTGTGCTTTTCTTTTTCATGGTAGACACTATCTTCACAATAATGAGTGTTCAGGTCAAGGAACAAGTCACTGGAACAAACAGATCATAATGTGGTATAATACCTGAAGGCAGGAGCGAAACGGATTTAAGGAGAGATTTTTGACTGGACGAATAATTACCAGTAAACGCACAGCAAAGGATCCTCGATCCGACTCAATGCTTATGATCGACCTGTGCAGCGGTGATGAGGATGCATTCTCAGAGGTTATAAGGCGCTTCCAGGCGCCTATCTACTCACTGCTTATCAGAATGCTCGGAAACGAAGAAGACGCTCAGGAACTCCTGCAACTTACCTTCTGCAGGGTCTACAGATACAAAGAGCGATTCGATCCTGACAGAAAACTTGTAAACTGGATATTCACTATCGCCAGCAATCTGGCCAAGAAAGAATGGCGGAGAAGATCGAAATGGGTGAGTGTCCCTCTGGAATACGTTAACCTTGCAAGTCCAAGTAAAACAGCTCCTCATTACGATGCGGGACGAGTCCAGTTGAAAGCTTCGATCGAGGAAGCTATTGACAGACTTCCTCACCATTATAGAGAACCTTTCATCCTGAGGGAAAAAGAGGGAATGTCTTACGAAGATATCTCTGAGATTCTTTCAATAAAACTCGGAACGGTCAAATCCAGAATAAACCGTGCAAGAGGCTACTTGAGAGAGTATCTTGAAGATGTATGGGAAGAATGGAAATGAACTGCTCAAGAGCTTTAAGATTTATCAGTCTTGTTATTGACGGAGAGGCGACAGAGCAGCAGAAAAGACTGCTTGATTTTCACCTGATGGGCTGCGACTCGTGTAAGAAAGCTCTCCTCATGTCAAATGACATCTCCATTCAGACACGTGATCTTCCAGCACCAGCTCCTCCTGAAAATCTCGAGGAGATGGTTCGTGAATTGGTCAGTAGAACTCAAGATACGCATCAATCAAGGTTCAAAATTCGCAGGATATTCCTTGCGGCTCCCGCTGTTGCTGCTCTTTTAATTCTATCTATCACACTTTTCCCGGTATCTTCTACTCAGGAGAACATTCTCGATATTGGAATGAGTGATCTCGTACACTTTTCTTCGAAGAACGATCAGAATCATATGACATCCAAATCACGGATAAGAACAGCGCCTATTTCAGTCTATTCCAGGCAGGCAAGCCTGATTTCCTTCTAGTGCGGCAATGATTTTTCTTCTTCTCCTATCATCAATTCTCACAACCGAATCTAGCGTCATGGAACAGGTTCACACGATGAGAATCGGGAGTATGCCGGGAACAATCGACATTTCCACCGCTGTTTCAATATCCCCTTCTCATGCGGTCGCTCTCTGTATGTTCTCTCCGGGCACATCGGTTTCTCTGGAGATGGAGACCGGGATGATCGATCCAGATTCAATCATCTTCTCTCCTGACCTTGGAATAGTCCTCCTTATTTTCAATGAAGAGGTATTCCTGACGCACCAGATTCCCTCAGAACATCTTCCCGGGTTGGGAGAAACACTGCAGATAATCGGACAGGGATTGAACGGAGTGGTTACTTCTGAAGGAAGAGTACTTGAGCAGTATCCGGATGGAGCTGTTCTTCTCGCATCCAACCTGATAGAAGGATTGATGGGAGCTGCGGCTTTTGATAACCGCGGCAGGTTTATCGGTATTATTACAGGTACAATACAACCGGAATTCCAGTTTGCTGAGAATACCGATCAGGACTATCTCATCCTTTATCCAAGCCAGATCTGGTACATGTGGGCACAGCTGGCGATACAACCGGATGAATACACCGGACCACCATTCGGTGTAACCGCACTATCGAGCATTTCACTCAGCTGCAACAGGTCTTCGGGAATTCAGCTTGTATCCGTCACCGAAAACAGTATTGCATGGAATACCGGCCTGAGACCGGGAGATCTGATCACCCATATAAACAGCATCCCTGTCTATCATCCGGAAACTCTAAGGGGCTTGCTGATTCTATCGGAAGATACGCTTGAAGCCAGAATTCTAAACAGAAATCAGGAAAGATTTGTCCTGATTCCTCCTTGTAACTAAGAAAAAGACACGACTTTATCCTTTGCTGCAGAAGTGCGCTGTTGGGATTTGCGTGTGTATGTTTATCTCTTCAGTATATAGACGGTTTCGTGCTCCGCGGAACAGATAACAGCTCTCTGCCCATCGTTGCTTATATCAATGCTCTGAGGATATCCGAATTCGTTGGTGCTAAGTTCAATCTGTCCGCTTTCAGCAACAATTATCAATCCAATATTCTCACATACTGCATATGCATAACTCCCGTTAGGCATTGATGCTGCAGTTAATGGAACAGCCGGGAAGGTTATCATCTTGTATAGTTCGCAATTTTGCTTTTTGATGTACCATAGCTCATTGCTTCCTTCCACAACGGCACAGATATATCCCTGAGGTCCTGGAAAAATATCTATTACATCGCCGGGTACGGGACAGGATCCGATTTCAGTCCAGGTTTCAGTATCAAAAGCTGCTATGACCATTCTGGATCCACCTGCGAGAAAAACCACATCTCCGCTCTCATCCGCTGCGATTCCCTGACAATCGTCAAGGAGTATGGACGGGATATCAATGACTTCATTCGTAAGCAGATCGACTTGTGTCAGGCACTCGTTTTCATGTACAATCCAGGCGGTACGATCGACACCTGATATTGAACTGTACTCTACCCCGATGCCAATATTCAGAGGTGAACCTTTCTGCCCTCCAATAAGAGCTACTGTAAAAAGCAGACTGTCAGTCAGCA
>DAOWAG010000177.1 GCA_030634715.1 Candidatus Aegiribacteria sp.
ACCCGTTTGAGTATTCCGTCTCTGTTTCCCTGGCGCCACATTCTTGAAATTAGAGGAAGAAGAATCATGTTTGCGGCAATAGAAAGATTAATCACAAAAGCGGTCAGTGTGCGACATGCTCCATATCCCGCGACTTCAGATGGGAGAGCCAGTTTTCCGAGAACCAGAATATCAGTTCTGGTGTAGACGAAATTAGCGAGTCCTGTACCCAGAGAAACAACAGCAAAACCCATTACAATCCTCATTTTCCCTGGTGATATACCCAGGGAAGGAGAAACAAGGTCTCTCGCCAGCCATACATTTATCAGGAGAGCCGCGGCATTCCCTGCAATCATCGCTCCAAAAACCTGAAGAGGACTGTTGAGGGAACCGGTCAGGATCATCCATCCCACCGCACCTGTTCTGACCGCAAATGAAGCAAGGTCAGCAATCATGACCTCTTTCATCCTGTGTTTTGCGACGAGAAGACTTCTCGGAAGCTGGGATGCTGTACTGACGATAACAAAGAGAGCAAGAACCTGAGGAATCCCGGACATATCAATATCACTGTAGAAGGACTGAAGAAGTCCGCCGCCGAAAAGAAGAAGAAGCGCAGTGATTACTGCCATACCGGAAGCTAGAACTATCCCTGCATTGGCCAGCCGCTGTTCCCTCTCAGTGTCGCCCTCTGCCGAGAATTTGATTATCGCCTGAAGAATGAATCCTCCGCCGAAAAGAACACCGAATAACTGAACGCTCCGCGCCAGAGCATAAGCAGCATAAGTTTCCTCAGGGAGAACCCGGACAATAAGTATTGCTACCAGTCCCCACAGCACCAGAGTTCCACGACTGACCAGAGCCGGGACTCCGAGTTCGATAATCTGCTTCTTGAATTTCAGGATTTCCGTGAACATAATTATGCGGGATGAAACTGGAAAATCAGCGGATTTCCCTTGAACCGCGCTTTTTATCTCTAATTACATAGAGCTGTTTCCCTGCAGTCCTCAGAATACCTCTCCAGAAATTCCCTGTTGATTCTCCTTCGAGAAGCTGTTTTGAATAAGTAACTACAGTAAGCCAGAGAAGGGAGAGAATAAAGGCGAGAATAGTATTCGTTACAAGTATCATGCCACGTTTAGGATATGACCGTAGAGCCATTGGTACGGCCGGAACCAGAACTTCCAGAGTAGGGCTTTCCTTAACTTCCTCAAGCCTCAGTGATTCCAGCTCCTGGCGCAGCATCAAATATATGATACGACGTGTTTCAAGATTGATTGAGATATTTTCATATTCCTTCAGCATTGATGGTATGCTGTCCAGACCGGGAAATAGACTGAGACTGTCTCCAGAAGTCATTCTGTTATTCAGAGTATTCCTGAGGTATGCAACTTCTCGCGCTATCTCTGAATAGGCGGGGCTGGTGTAAGACATGGTTCCGCTTACCCCTGATAGTTTAGCTTCGGTAAGAAGAAGTTCTGTCTCAAGAGCACCAAGTAATGCAATTGTCTGTGAACCCTGCTCTTCAGGAAAAATGAGTCCTGTTTCCTCCCGGAACTGCTCCATTTGGTTTTGCGCTACAAGAAGGGATTCTTCAGCTGTTTCCACGGATTCCTCTGCAAGAATTCTGCTTCGCCTGGCTCTGCTCGTTATAATGACGGAAAGCTCATCATTCGCGAATGCGATGATATCATTTACCATCGCTGCTGCTTCTTCTCTTGTCCTGCCCTCTGCGGATATAAGGAGCATGCCTTCAGGAGTGATTTCAATTGCTATCCATTTCCGCATTCTTTCGAGAGCAAGATCCACATTAGGGGATTTGAAGTAGTCAAAATAATCGTACTTCAGCATAATACGCTCAAGCACAATCCTTGAAGACAATATTTGCTGGACAAGATTGATATCCATTCCTCCAGGCGTTCCAGCACTCAATGCGCTTTCAAGTCCGCCAAGCCCTTCGGGTAAGAAATCTCCCGAAAATCCTCCAAGACCCAACATCTGAGTGAAAGAACCAGACCCTCCTCCAGGAACTATCGCGATTGCGGATGCACTCCACCGCTTCTCTCTCGTTAGTGCCCATACTGTGCTGGCGACAGCAACAATAAGGCAGAGAACAGCAACCCGCCTCAGATTACCCGCAACGGTTGATATCCACCGACCAGCGAATGACTCCGCTATTCCATGTTTGTTTTGATCTCTCATTCTTTGCTCACTTATCAAGAATCCTGTCCAGTGTGTACCAGATAGTAAATACGGTGCTAACAATAATTATCGCATCTTTGTTCTGCGAAATCCAGTTGTAAGGAACCTCAATCGCGTCTCCGGGAAGAGGTTTTACTTCAAGAATATTACTTCCGGATCCCATTTCTATCCCATTACGAAGAAGAACAGCTCCACCCAGATTAGCAGTATCCTCCGGACCACCAGCCGCTAGTATGTACTGATGTACTGTTGATTCAGGCCTGTATGTAACCATTCCCGGCAACATTACCGCACCGCCTACCGGTATTGAGTCACTGTACATCACTATCAGGATTGTATCTCCTGGCAGAATCAACTGATTAATGAAACCAACAGTGTCAGCCCAGACGGGAAAATGAGCATTGTTTCTGACAATTCTGGTTCTGGATAGATCAACATTTCCGGGCAGGCCTCCCATACGACTGACAAGAGCTTCAAAATTATCGTAAGAGCCAAGCTCCCAGGTTTCCACAGAGGATACTTTTTCAGGGACATCAATTTCTGCAGCAGGATAAACCATACTTGTGCGAAGCAGGTAAACAGGATTTACGCATGCTTCAAATAAAACCGAGGCTCCATTACTCAGAAACGGATCGCTGACCGGTGAACCTGTCAGGTGATCAATATGAAGATTTACCTCAAGAGTATCACCATTCGCTGTAAACATATTTCCTGTTCGAGATCCGTAGGCGGAAATCCCTCCTGCCTCGCGAACCAATAATGAAACCCTGTCAAGTGATGTCATGATATATGTTCCGGGCTCATTAACCATACCTCGAACACTGGCTCTGAGCATGCGTGGTTCAGAAAGTGAAAGAGTAACATTCAGTAAAGGGTAAAAGTTCGAAACGGATCGCTGCAGAACATGCTGTGCTTCATCTATTGTAAGACCATCCACCGCAACAGCACCTATTCCTGATACAGACAGATAACCGTCACTTCCGATGCGACAGCTCATCCATGGGAGAACTCCAGCTCCCAGCAATACCTCGGTGCATCCGCCCTCTATTACAACTGTTACAACATCACCAGGACCAAGAACATATATGTTCCTGTCCACCTGTTCAAGAACGAACATACTGGTGCCGGTAATTTCCTGCGCTGAAGAAGGTGCAGATATAATCTGTAAAAGCAAAAGAAATATCATGATCAACATAAATTTACCTGTCCCCGCAATATCGTGTACAGTAACGCATTAAATTCTGTCCAGTGGAAGTCCGGTTTTGATCCCCGGTCTTCCGGAAGTACTCAATTGTAGTATCCAGACCAGTTTCCAGGCAAACGACAGGTTTCCAGCCAAGTTTTTCGTTTGCAAGGGTTATATCCGGTTTTCTGATCTTAGGATCATCTATCGGCAAATCCTTATGAACGATTGAACTCTCTGTTTTAATTCTCTCAAGTATAAAATCAGCAAACTCCCGGATAGTCATCTCTTCAGGGTTGCCTATGTTCACATGACCCTCAAAATCACACATCATAACAAAAATCAGTAGATTGTACTTATTAGAAACGTATGATTTGCGTCGATTCTTCAAGCCATCACCAAAAACT
>DAOWAG010000394.1 GCA_030634715.1 Candidatus Aegiribacteria sp.
CAACCAGCCAGGCACCTGTTGAGGGGACAACAGCGTAACCATCGGGTGTGATCGTCATATAGAGAATGGATTCTTCAAAGTTTCCAAGCAACATAGCTGATGCCGCCCCTTGTATGGAAAACCAGAGAACATCACCCTGACCCACAACATACTCAGCAGGATCGATCTCCTCGATCATGGCCTGCGTAGGTATAAACTCAGCCGTTTCTCCACTGGCAAGCAGAAGCAGAAGCAGAAAGATCATTATTTACTCCATCTATAGAAGGCTGGCAACCATAAGAGCTTTTATAGTATGCTTTCTGTTCTCAGCCTCATCCCAGACAACAGAAGAGCTGCCCTCAAAAACATCAACAGTAACTTCATTTCCCTTCACTGCGGGCAGGCAGTGCATGAATATAGCTCCGTGATTTCCCGTCAGTTCCATCATTTCAGAATTGACCCTGTAGGGTTCAAGAAGCTTCATTCTATCAGCAGCCTTGTCCTCTTCGCCCATGGACACCCAGACATCCGTATATATAACATCGGCCCCGGGCACAGCTTCCTCGATTGAAGAGGTTATTGTAAGCTGCGAACCGGAATCATAAGCAATCTGCTTCGCAGTATCAACAAGCTCCGATTCAGGGTAAAGAGATTCCGGCGCAAGAATAGTGCAGTTCACTCCCATTGTGGCGCATCCCACCATAAGGCTGTTTGCCATATTGTTCCTGCCGTCGCCTGTATAAACGAAATTCAAACCCGCCAGATGCCCGAAGTTTTCTTCCATGGTCATCAGGTCAGCAAGAACCTGGGTCGGGTGGAACATGTCCGTCAGTCCGTTGTATACAGGCACGCCTGCGAATGCGGCAAGTGTTTCCACTGTCTGGTGTTCAAAACCTCTGAACATGATCGCGTCGAACATTCTGCCGAGAACTCTGGCGGTGTCTTCGATACTTTCCTTCACTCCGAGCTGTATGTCGGAACTGGACAGGAATACAGGGTGACCGCCCTCTTCACCGAATGCGGTTTCAAATGCACACCGCGTTCTTGTCGATCTCTTCTCGAAAAGCATCGCGAGGGTCTTTCCTCTGAATCTCTGATTGATCTGAAAAGCGGTCCGCTCTGCCTTGAGCAGGTGAGAGACGTCAAGAAGGTAGCGAATGTCGTCCCCCGAAAGGTCCAGAAGTGTAAGCAGACTCCGTCCCCTGAAATTCACAGCCATGAATCACCTCTTTCGATATTTGTCTTAGATATTCTTGAAATTCGGTTCGTATCGGGGGAATATACATTGAAACTCCAGCCGTACAAAACAAAAGGGGCACGCTGAAATGCATGCCCCTGATATTGCATCTATTCTACTAGAAAATGTAGTACGCGCCTGCCAGAATGTTAGGAGGAGAATATGTCTGCCATCCGGACCAGACTCTATCAATAACGGTGGTTCCTTCTGTGTATGTAGTGGTGGCGTTAGCGTATCGGATTCCGTATTCGGTGAAGAAAGCAAGGCGCTCCGCGCCCGGGATTGCGAAGTCGATCCTCATCAGAGGATCAAGGCTCCAGGAAGTGGTTTCCACTTCCCAGGAAGTGCCGTATTCTCCGATGGTTTTTCCGTAGAGGAAATATGCTCCGATGCTGAAGCTGGTGTTGGCAGGGGCTGCGATAATGTAGTATCCGCCAGCACCGAAAAAAGTACCTGTACCAGTGGCATCAGTAGATCCGACCGGTGGGGGATCGAGTTCATATGTCTGCTTCTCGTATCCAAGATATGCCTCAATACGGAAATCCGCAGATGCCATTGC
>DAOWAG010000073.1 GCA_030634715.1 Candidatus Aegiribacteria sp.
GAACCGGGGTCGTTCCGCTTGCAATTGCCTCAAGAGCCGCCAGTCCAAACGTCTCTGACTGACCGAGTGACAGAAATACATCCGCTGAAGCCATCGCTTCAGCAACCGCGTCCCGACCGGGAAGGTACGGTAGACGCCGGACTTCTGGAAACTGCCTGATGAACTCAATCAATCTGCCCTCAGCAGGACCATGCCCTCCGATGACAAGCTTTATTGAGGAAGAATCTCTGAACATTGGATAAGCCTTCAGAAGCAGATCGAGACCCTTTTCACTGTGCAGTCTTGCGAGGTAGAGCACTAGTTTACTTCCGCCGTAAACTCCGTGAGCCCGCCGAAATTCGTCAGAGCGTCTGGATGGAGAGAACTGATCCGTACAAACGCCAAGCGGAGTATAAAAGAGTCTCCTGACTCCTGAGTCGTACAGCTTCTGAAGAATGCACCTGCTGGCGGCAAAAACAGCTGTCATTCTACCGTATGTTCTCCCGACATGACTCCGGGCCATTCTGGTCAGCGGTCCGGCAAGTCCAGGTAGAAATTTACTCGCAAAAGGCTGAACATAGCTGTCAGGATAGTCTGTGTGGAAAAACCCCACAGTTGGGATGTTAGAGTTACCGAGTGCTTTCCTTGTGTGAATCGGAAGCAAGTAAGGACTTCCTATCTCTACCAGATCCGGTTTAAAATCTCCAAAAGCAGAGGTCAATCCCCCGCTGTCAACAATCAGGCGGTATCCTGAATCCAGCAGTGGAAGGGATCTTACTCTGTATACACTGGTGTTTCCCTCTACAGTGCAGCCAGTTGTTGCACCTGGAATAACAAGAGCAATTGAGTGTTCAGAACGTTTGCTGAAATACTCCAGTTTCCTGTCGTGGTAAATCCTGATACCACCGCCGGTCTCTGAATAAAAACTGTTTGCATCGCAGATTCGCACTGTTAACCTTATTTACATCTGTCAGCGGATGCTGTCACCCGGCATGGCATCGCTTCCAGGTTCAAGCAGGAATACCTTTCCATTGCCGTCGGATGCCAGAACCATCCCGTTACTTTTTACACCTCTGATCGATACAGGCTGCAGATTGACCAGAACAATGATTTTTCTGTTGAGAAGTTCTTCTTTCGAGTAGTACGGTTTCATTCCGGCAACAAGCTGGCGGGTGTGATCACCCATATTGGCAATCAGTCTGTAAAGATTGTCAGCTCCTTCTATATCATGAACTTCCGATATAAGTCCTACTCTCATATCCAGTTTCTGGAATTCATCGTAAGTTATGCTTTCCTTGATTGAGACTTCCTGTGGATTACCGTCATCGATTCCGTCATCACTCTGCTCTTTTGTGAGAACCTTCTCAAACCCTTTCTTCAGTTTACTCAACAGAATTTCAGGGGTTCCGAGCTGATGCCCGACAGGGAGATTTTCTCCACCTGCGTCTTTCCAGAGTAAAGAAGTGCTTCTCAGTATTTTACCCGTTTTTTCAGATGTGAACGGTATGAATGGAGCAAGTAGAATCCTGAGTGAATCCGCGATCTGAAGGCTGTAATAAATGGATGTAGCACAAGCCTGAGGATCGTTTTTCGCTGTCTTCCAGGGTTGAGCCTGATCAAAATATCTGTTTCCCTTTCGAGCGAGATCCATGATCCTGGAACATGCCGTCTTCAACTGGAATTTCCTCAGCAGTTCTTCTGTCTCATCCCGTGTCCTGACAGCTGCAGCCATAAGTTCCTCTTCAACCTTCCCTGCTCCAGTCGGTTCCGGTACTTTCCCGCCGAAATGCAGGTGAGCGAACTTAATCGTCCTGTTTATGAAATTCCCGAAAACATCGGCAAGTTCATTATTCCTGGATCTGAATTCATCCCACGAAAAATCAGTGTCCCGGTTTTCAGGAGCATTAATCGCCAGCGCATATCTGAGCGGGTCGGGAGGCAGGTGATCGAGGTAATCTTTCGTCCATAGTGCCGTTCCGCGACTCGTGGAGAATTTTTCCCCTTTCATATTCAGATACTCGTTAGCGGGAATATTCCAGGGAAGGATAAAATTCCCCAGGCCATGAAGAACCGACGGCTCGATTACAGCATGGAAAACGATATTATCCTTGCCTATGAACTGAACAAGCCGACAGTCGGGGTTCTGCCAGTAATCTTTCCATCCGTCCGGATTTCCCTTCTCAGCGAAATATTCCATTGTGCTGCTGATATAACCCAGAAGAGCCTCGAACCAGACGTAAAGCACTTTTCCTCGAGCACTTTCAAGTGGAACGGGAACACCCCAGTCGAGGTCACGGGTTATAGCTCTTTCTCGTAGACCTTTCTTGAGCCACCCGCGACAGTAGTTCAGTACATTGTTCTTCCATTCACCGTGACTCTCATACCATGTATCCAGCCAATCCTGGAATTGATTCAGTCTGAGGAACCATTGTTTTGTTTCTCTTTGAACCGGTGTGGATCCGCAGATGGCGCACTCAGGATTCAGCAGATCCAGAGCATCAAGCCAATTGCCACAGTCATCACACTGATCTCCGCGAGCTTTCTCTGAGGCGCACTCGGGACAGGTTCCATTTACGTATCTATCCGGTAGATAGCGTTTACATTTATCACAGTAGAACTGTTCCATGAGTTTTTCAGTGATATGTCCTTTTTCAAGAAGGTCCAGAAATACACCCTGAGTGAAGCGATAATGCTCTGGTTTTTCCGTTCTGGAGAAATTGTCAAAGGATATACCCAATCCCTCAAAATCATTCTTGATCTCTTCGTAAAATCTATCAACCGCTTCTCTGGGAGTGATACCGAGTTGTTCCGCTTTCAATGTAATCGGAACACCGTGTTCATCAGTTCCGCATATGTAGATAACATCCTCTTCACACATTCTCAGAAAACGTACATAGATATCCGCCGGCAGATATGCTCCTGCAATCTGACCGAGGTGAGTGGGACCATTTGCATAGGGTAATGCGCTTGTTACCAGATATCTGGGCATTTCTTCTCCATTTTCAAGGGTTATCACTCTCTGCCCGGTGTGCCTGAGAATTACTCGAAGAATCAGGTTCTCTTTTGAGAGGTTTTCTTTTTCTGTGGAACTTCTCTATATCCATTGTTCTCTCTTCACCATCATCCATCTGAAGTGATATAGTTTCATTGTATATGTCAACTGAAATAACCTCTCCGGTTCTTTTTCCCAGTCTGGCTTTGGATCCGACCTGAGGGTACAGTTTTCTTGCTTTCCGGTAGAAATCCGACTCATAATGCAGGCAGCACATTAAACGTCCGCAGACTCCGGAAACTTTTGAGGGGTTAGGAGTCAGGTTCTGCTCTCGAACATCTCTGAGTGTGATGGATTTGAACTGAGAAAGGTAAGACGCGCAACAGAGTCTTCGACCGCAGACACCCTGTCCATCTTTCTGCCTTGCGTCGTCTCTTACCCCTATCTGCCGCATTTCAATCCTTGCGTGGAATTTACTTGCGAGATCCCGAACAAGTCCGCGGAAATCCATCCGCTCGTCAGCGGTGAAATAAATCCTGATTTTCCTTCTGTCCAGTTGCACCTCGCAGCTCGACAGGCGCATTTCCTGCTCCCTCACCACAATTCTTTCCCTGCAGAATTTAAGTACTTTCTCCTCGAAATCCCTGTTCTGCTCATAATCCGCTATATCGGTATAAGAAGCTTTCCTTAGAAACTTACCGGCTATGGATGCAACAGGATCCCTTGGATTGTACTTGGCTACGACTCTTCCGAGATCCTCTCCTCTGTCAACGGAAACTACAACCATTTCTCCAATCTCAACAGGAACTTCAGCAAGGTTAATGAATGTATCCATGCGTTTGGAGCTGAACTGCAGTCTCAGGAGTTCTGTCGCTTCAAATCTGACAGATTCGAAATCTTCAGGGTGATGAATGTTGTGATTATCTTTACTCAAGATACTGAGTCCTTTCCCGTCGCTTTTATAACTTCCCATGAACCCAGGAATGCGGCTGTAAGCACTATCTGGGCATTTCCATTTCCTCGCAGCCTGGATCTGGCGGTCTGAAATATAAAGAGCAGAGCCTCAGCTTCATCATCATTCATATTAATCCCGTCAAGATACTGTTCAGTATGGGCAAGAGGCTTCAGTCCCAAGGCTTTGCGTCTGAGATCAAGTAGGATTGACTGCATCTCCATAGTGAATTCAAGAGATCCCTCCCTGCGCAGTTTTCTGGAAACATCCGCTGCTATCGAAATTACGTGTGAAGCATTGGTCTTGTCAACTATTCCCTGAAGAACCGAAAGAGGATCATACTCCCTGGAGCTGGATACAGAATCAGTACTATGCAAAAGCGCCAGTCCAGGTCTTCCATCCGAAGCGACTGCTATCTCTGCTGCCGCCTCTCTATTCATTCCGATCCTGCTCATGAGGATATCCTTTATCAGATTCTCATCCAGTCTTCTGAATCTAATCATATGTGCGCGAGATCTGACTGTGGGAAGAAGAGCGGACCAGGCAGAGCTGATCAGGATGATAACCGTATCATCAGGTGGTTCTTCGAGCGTCTTAAGGAGCGCATTAGCAGCTTCAACTCCCATTCTATCCGCATCTACAATGATCTCAATATGACCTTTATTCTCGAATGCCTTGCGGGAAAGCCTTCTTTCCATCTCCCGTATCTGATCAATCTTGATAATACTGTTTCCAGGAACCCGGAGCGGGCTGATCCCATCATCCACCCTTGCCTGAATAAGGGCTGCTATATCCTCAGGTTTTGTTTTCTCCAATTGCGGGATCATCAGTCTCACATCCGGATGCTGAAATCTGAATACTCTAGCGCAGTCATTGCATGTCCCGCAGTAACCTGAATCAGAGACGGAACACATCCATGCAGCGGCAAGTTCAATAGCTGTTGTAAATTTCCCCACTCCAGGAGGTCCGCCGAGAAGATAGGCATGAGCAAGCCTGCCCTTCATCATTGACCTCCCCAGAAGTTCGGATGCCTGTTCCTGTCCTCTAACTATTTTTAAAAAACTCATTTTCTATTCCAGATAATCCTCAGGATTTACAGGCACTCCACCTCTTCTGATTTCAAAATAGTATCCCGGCTGCCCTCCGGGTATTGATCCCGTTTTCCCGACCTGCGATCCTACCATAATTTCATCTCCGGGATTCACCAGAATCTGTCCAAGATATCCATAAACCGTGATATATCCGTCCTGATGATCAAGTACGATCATCTGTCCGAGGCTCAGGAATTCCCTGGCGTAAAGCACAAGACCTTCGGCTGATGAATACACCGGCTGTCCCGGCGGTGTGACAACCGTGATACCGTCGTTCGTTATCTGTGTTCCATACTCCTGATGAGTCTGAATTCCAAACGTTCTAACAACCTGTCCTCTGGCAGGCCAGCTGATACTACCCTTCCAGGCTTCAAAGTAGCTGTCAGATTCCGGTTCAGGAAAAGGCGTTTCGGAAACAACAGGAGATGACCGGACGCTGAGCCGGGTCACAAATTCCGCTCTGCTGATCCTTCTATCTTCGAGAACAGCAAGCGATTCTCTCTCGGTCGCTATTCTGCCCATCAACTGATTCCTGATCAATGCCTGGCGGGCTTCCTCCTCGTAGATTCCATCCTGCAGTTCCTCCATCTGCCTTCTGAGCTGCTGTACATCTATCAGAAGAACTTCAAGCGAATCCCTGCAGCTCCCAAGTGAGTCCTGACTGATAGAAAGCATGAATACTTCGCTCGCGGCCCTGGACGCGAGATAATCGATATAGGCCTGGCGGCGGAGCATTTTGCTGAAACCCCCATCTATGAAGAAGCTTCCAATCCCACCGAGATTCCTGTGGGAATAAAGGTAGAGCAGATAAGAGGAGAGACTTTCAACGAGTTCGCCACGGAGGGAATCCTCAGATGTAAATATTCCTGAAACCCGGCTCAGCTGCTGGAGTATCCGAGATTCCTCAAGGGCAAGCTCATTGTAATAATCCCTTGAAATAACAAGATGCTCGTGAATGGCATCGAGAATTGATGATATCTCCGCTTCTTCTTCTTCCAGTTGCACAATATGTGCCCGGGTTTCACGCAGACATGTGTCAAGACTGTCAAGAGAGCCTGCGGTAATAATACAGGCAGCCAATATCAGAACGGTCACCGGTTCCTCCAGTCAACTCTGTGAATATCTGCCTTTTTATTAATCCTGCTAAAGCAGTCTGGATGCAATATCCTCGACGCGATCGGTCTTCTCCCATGAGAATGCTCCATCGTTTCCCGGTTCTCTTCCGAAATGTCCAAAAGCTGAAGTCTGACTGAAAACAGGATTTCTCAGACCGAGATAGTCTATAATATCATACGGATGGAGAGGAAAGATATCCCTTATTGCAGTCTCCACAGCAGAGATATCAGAGATTTTCTCAGTTCCGAATGTCTCAACCATAACAGAAACCGGTTCCGCCTGGCCTATGGCATAGGCAAGCTGGATCTCACATCTGTCAGCAACCCCTGCTTCAACCAGGTTTTTCGCGATGTAACGCGCCATATATGCGGCGGAACGATCAACCTTCGTGGAATCTTTTCCTGAGAAAGCTCCTCCTCCGTGACGTCCTGTGCCA
>DAOWAG010000091.1 GCA_030634715.1 Candidatus Aegiribacteria sp.
AATTCCTCCTCATGAAGCCTGACTCCGGTTGAGAGTACAAGGCTTGTTGAAAAGGCTGGAAAGATTATCAGCTCTTGTCTGGACTCTTTCGATGATTCAACGTGGTCGGGCTTTCCCTCCTGAAATTCTCTTTGACCGGTGATGTGTGTAGTTCTGGATTCCACTCGCGAGATCCTCCTGAATATTTCAACGGTAGCATCAACCTTCCAGAAAGGCAGAAGAATTGTCCCTGAATCGTTACAGCGGGTGAATTCAATCTCAACAGGAGCTAATTTATCACCTAACACAAGGCATCTACCGCATTCATTACAGAAAAAAATAATATCGGTTGATAGCCCGTTAAGATCATTCCCACAATCGGGACACCTCAGAACAGTAATATTCAAGAACTTACTCTGCATTCCAATATTGTTTGAATCAGACAATAATTTCGCTCCCTTTTCTGCTGAGTTCACTGAGTATCTTCAACAGACGATGGGTTCCATAGGCGAGTGAGATCGCGATCAGAATTACAACAGGAATACAGCTCGATTGAGTTCCGGTATTCGTTCTGTAATCCAGTTTACCGCTTAACACAAGATCAGTGAGAATCGGCAACAGTCCAGCCCAGAAAACTGCCATCGCGATTGTCAGGATTCTTTTATCCCTCTTCGACAGGGGAAATCGACCCCGCAATACTACACCGGATCGACCATCAACAACAACCTGAAAAGTCCTGCCGCTGAATCTGAAATCAGTTACCCACAACGGGTAATAAACAAGCATTTCGCGATGTCCGGAAACAAGAATGTACTCCCACCTTTCTTCAAGACCAAAACCGGCACCGGATGCAAGTCTGCGAAGGTATCGCGCTGTTTGTGACTGTGCTTCAACAAGCGACACTATGGGGTCAACGAATACACCCTCCCTGCCGACTTCATTCTCAAGTACTTCCAGACCCTCCGGCAGCGAGTCACGCTGAATATCCAATCCCTGGACGGATAGCTGTGTTTCCGCTGAAAGTGTAGGTATCCCGAGCGGCTCCAGATCAGCTCCACTTATGTTAACACTTCCGGATATTTGTATCTCCCGCTCAACCGCGTTGGAACCGGTTCTGGTTTTGATTTTTCGGGTTATTGATACCGTGTATCCGGATGATCGCTGCCCATCCGAACCGGAGGCAGGAATTTCAATATCCCGAAAAGTTGGTTCCACACCAAGTACATAACCATTCACCTGCGCGGTGCAATGCCAGAATGGGACATAGTAAAGAATTGGTCGGCTGACCTTCGCATTATCCGCTCCGCGGGGATTAATACTCTGCAGTTTCTTCCGGATGGATCGCAGTACATCAATACTCGACCGACTTGATGGCAGTACAAATTTCCCCACAGCATTAGAGAGAAGAAGACTGTTTGAGCAGCTGGGACAGACAGTATGCGTATCTCCCTCGCAAACCTCAAGAAGTCCGCTACAGGATGGACATGTTAAAGCATATGTTACTTTCTTCACTACTTTCGCGCCTTATTGAGATAAATAACCGTTGCGAGAACCAACAGAAGAATAACAGAGAACCATGTTCGGGAAAGCCAGGAAATACCAACATTTCTAAGAAGCAGGAAAACAGGGATTGATACAGCCAATCCTGCAATGAGGACAAGGAAAAAGAGCTTTCGAAGTTCCATATCCCTGATATCCGGATCATCCTGAACAGGAGATTCCCCCAGAAGCTGACCGGATACGCCATCTACCAGCACTCCTTCACTGTATCCATCAAGTTTGAGCATGACAATGTAGAACGGATGAAACACAATTCTAACTGATGCTTCGTCAATCTTATCTCTGTCAAATGGAATAAACTCGCACGGTTCAGCAATACTCTCATTAAAAATCCTTCTGTCTCCAGCAGGGGGAGAATAATCCTCCAGGTCCTGCCATGGCTGGCTGAAACAGGATATAAGAGTTTTGCCTGTCAACGGGTGATCCGCCTCATAATACGGGAAGTATCTCTTCTCAATTGAAACAACCATTCCAGGTGGGAAGAGACGTTTCACATGTTCTTCGGCAACTGAATGCATGACAATGTTAGGCGTATCAGCAGGTGGATCAACTATTATTCTTGCATCGCAGTAAGGGCATCTGAGAAAGAAGTCGCTTTCGATTACAGTGTGTTCCGCGCCGCATTGTGTGCAGCTGATCTTCATATCAGATATGATCTCCGGATACCGCTTTTTTCTTCAAATCTCTGCTCCAGACACATTTTCCAAGAGCTTCACATACATTATCTACCCTTAACGATTTATTAAGAAAGACAGTATTGGGTCGGGATATCTCATAAACATCTTCATCACTTTTCACCAGAACGATAACAGCCCTGTCCGAAGGGAAGGAATCAAATGATTTTTCTGAATCGGACTTCAACAGTTCTGAATCAATGACAAGTAAATTGAACTCATCGTCAGAGCCAATGGCACTGAGGAATTCCTTATCAGATTCATCAGCTGTCATAACGGAGACTGAACAGCCAAGGCTCTTAAATATGGTTACCAAAAGATCGGTTTCCATCCCGCTGTAACCAGCAATCGCAATCGAGGGAATAAAATCATTTGCGGTCTCTATTGAAATTCGATCAGCAACGGGTAGATAAACCGTAAATGTTGAACCTTCATCCAGTTCAGAATGCACAACATAATATCCATGGAAACTGTGCACAATCGAATAAACTGCTGAGAGCCCCAGCCCCCTGCCCTTTCCCTTTGTGGAAAAGAATGGATCGAATACTGCAAGCAGATCATTTTCTGAAATCCCGCACCCTTTATCCGCAACGGAGATCATGACATAATCCCCGGCAGGAATCGGTTTCATATCTTCTTCCAACTCAATTCTGCATGAAGTGAGAGCTACAGAACCCTTTCCATCCAAAGCTTCAGCGGCGTTCAGTAAAAGGTTTATGACCACCTGTTCCAGAAGATCTGAGGGAATTCCCACATAACCGGTTCGATCAGGATATGCAAGGCTTAATTCTATATCAGGAAAGAGAACTGAGAGGGTTCCAAATGTGCTTTTCAGTACATTCTCGACAAGGGTTATTCCCTCTCTCGAATCGGCACTAAGCTGCCCGGTTGAGAGGCAGGAAACCAGCGAACTGATTCTGCCAATTACTTCCTCCGCTTCATTGATCGATGAAAGAACAACATCTCTGTCATTCTGACTCCTTCTGATCCTCGACATCCGCGCGAGTAATACTGTAAGGAGATCATCAAGGTTGTGCGCAACCCCTTCGGCCAGGGCTTTAAGAACACCGGATCTCTGAACTTTCAGAGAAGCTTTATCTATATGCCATCTTGAACTTACATCTCTGAACACAACACTCCTGATCGTATTCCGATCAGATTTGTCGCTAAAGGATAGATACATGCTGCCTCTGACAAGTCGCTCGGTTCCATCAGCTGAAATCAGAATAGTGGCAATGGGGAATGTGAATGCACCATCCTCTGTAACTCCTTCAGATATATGTTCGGAAAGTGGTTCACGATTTTTTTGAATAATAAACCTGCAGGTCTCCCATAGAGGTTTCCCTCGTACATCTTCCTCACTTAATCCGATCAGGCTGGAAGCTTCCCGATTCATGAACGTAATCATTTCATTCTCATCAAGCAGCACTATGGCATCTGAAACAGCTGTCAGCATAGATCTGATATCCGGTGGCAGAGGCGCTGTTTTCTTTTTCTTAGCTACCATACGACAATTGCTCTTCTTGTCAGACGTGTATGCGATGCATCAAGAACACAGAAATACAAACCTCCAGGTACTTCAGATCCGTTGGAATCGGTACAGTTCCAGTAAGCAGTATGGGCTCCAGGTGTGCTTATCTGATCTGATATATCCACAATTCTCCTGCCGGAAAGATCGTAGATAACCAGATCGGCACTTCCGGCATCCTGTGAGGATACTGTTACCGGAATGCAGGCCATCCCGGAAACAGGATTGGGGCTGATATGTCCGAGGCTTGTTTGACCTGAAGGGCGTACTTCAGGGGAAATTCCAAGATCGATCTGCGCCAGAACAGCGTCGGAAGGCCAGGATGGCCCGAAATCAGGATCCATCGTTACAACACGGAACCAGAATTCCCCTGATGAGTGTTCTGTGAACGTATATGAGTTTACAGGAATTTCAAGATCCACAAACTCGTTCTCGTCCCATACTTCTACTCTTATATCATCTATATAGAGATCGCTTGCGCTACCGGTTGTCTCCCATCTGAAATTGAGAGTATCACCCTGCCACTCATCCAGCTCATGTATGGAGAGCCGCCAGTTGGGATCGTTCCGGCCGAATGTCTGGAGATAATACCAGTTATCACCGCCATCGTCCGATACTTCAATACTGCCCTGGCAGCTTCCATCGGGAATATTGTAGTAAGCCCAGAAACTCAGTCTTCCTCCGCCGTTCTCAGGTATCACAACCGTCTCGGTCCAGGTCATCGTACCGGTTCCGCCTGAAAGGTAACTGCTTGGGCCGGAATGGTACTGCGAAGTGGTAGTGCTCCAGTTGTTCATTGTAAATGGACCTCCGCTTCCATCATCATCGAGCGGAATCTCATAACCGGAAAGCTCCTGAAGAGCATACATTGCAGGCATTGAAGCCATATTCCAGGTAATTGTGAAGGGTATGGACACAGGTCCGATTTCGTCAATTTCAACTATATCCGGAACGTGCGGATCAAGGGGGCATCCGGCAAGGAACGCTGTAACAAGATAACTTCTGAGATTTCTCCTTGAAAGTTTGAAACTTTCTGTAGCCGAAGGCCAGAATCCTGCAAAATCAGCACCTGTTTCATGGTTCCAGCTCATAGCGCCATATAATCCGTAAGCATGGTCACGCGTATTGCCGGAAGAGTAATAAAGAATCTGGGCAGATGGAGCGTGCAATTCCCCGGTTGCCCATTGCACCATAATCTCACCCTGAGTGTCATACTGCTCAGCATGAGTAGTTGGATCATCCGTGAATCCCCAGGGATATATCATAATATTGCCATACGAATGTGTTGAATGCATCTGAACGGGAGGGTGATCCTGCCAGAAAGCGTCAATATTGCTGACTTCCGGTTCGCTCAGAGGACCTGTTCCGCGATAGGTCTCAGAGGACGGGCTGCCGCTCGATCCGGCCCCCCCCCAGCCAACTGACCAGTTTCTATTCAGGTCGACGCCGTAAGAACCGCCATTGTCACGCCGGTTCTTCCTCCAACTTCCATAACCGTAGTTAAACGGCTCATTGTAGACATAACCGTCCACATTGTTACAGGGAAGGCACCATAATTCACGATTATCCAGTACGTATGTAGCCTGGAGACCGCAGAAACCGTCTCGGTCATAATTATCGCAGAGCCACTGCATGAAGAAGCGGAGGTTCCTCATTGAGGATGGTTCCCTTGCATGGATGAGACCGTCATACCAGCAGTTGGGCAGATCAGGATCATCAACCCAGAAACTGTTATTAGCGGATAACTTAACTACTGTCTGCGGTCTGCCTTCGATAGTTGTACCTATTGAAGTAGGTGAGCTGGTGATATCCGGATATTCACTGTGCAGCTCATCCATCCAGGTGGATATCTCACTCCAGGTCATGAAAATACCGGTATTCCTGCCTCCACCGTCATATCTGTTGTTGTAAAATCGTCCAAGATCATCGATCCTTGTAGTGAATGGTAATCCAGATCTTAGAAGCGCACCATATTCGTATTCATTAGCGATGAAATCGATCGATCCATCATCGTAAACATGAATGATCTCAGCGGATATGGAAAGGAATCTGGCCAGTTCCCGGTCACTGAGAGGTTTGTAATTAAGAAGTGAATACTGACTTCCAGCTGCGATTACTGATACAAATAGAACGAATGCTATATATCTCATATTGATGATCCTCCATATGGGGAAGATAGGAGCGGTTCATTATTATTGATAAACATAATACACTGTTTTTGAATATAAGTCATAGGAGGCTTTCATGTCAGACAGTTTCAGAGCACAGATTCGTCAGGGCATACCGGATTCAATACCAG
>DAOWAG010000349.1 GCA_030634715.1 Candidatus Aegiribacteria sp.
CTGATCATCCCGGTAAATAAGCCTCCCCATCCAGACGGCTTCGACTCTACCCTTTAATTTTCTATGGAAAAAAGGTGTATTTTCCGATTTTGAAAAGGTTCCTGTTTCACAGAGACTGTATTCAATATTGGGATTATAAAGTACAATATCCGCCTTGTCCCCGACTGCAAGCCCTGGTTCCGGAATCCTCAGGATCCGTGCCGGTCCCTTTGTCAGAAGACTGAGTATCTGAAGGAGAGGTATGCCGGATTCCGTGTATAAAACCTCAATTACCAGCGGCAGAAGAGTTTCCAGTCCGGTAATCCCAAAAGCCGCGTCCTTCAGTGATTTATGCTTCAAAATCATAGCATGTGGAGCATGGTCTGAAGCAATCGCGTCAACCATACCTTTTTTAACAAGAGCAAGCAGTCTGGAGCGGCTTTCACAGCTTCTGAGCGGGGGATTCATCTTCGCCTGTGATTCATGTTCGAGAATGGCATTCTCATCAAGGATAAGATGATGCGGTGTAACATCAACTGTAACTTCTGCTGACTGGAAACAATCAGATCTGACCAGTTCAATGCTCCTTGGCACGGAAAGATGAGTTAAATGAAGATGTCCTGCAAAACTCATTGCGATTTCAAGACATCTGGCAACGTCTACAGTCTCAGCACACTCGGGGATTCCGCTTACGCCAAGCTTCCTGGCAATTAGTCCCTGATTAATTGAACCTCCTGAAAGCTCCATCACTTCAGGATGCTCAATAATCACGCCATCGAATTCAGAGACGGTTTTCAGCGCCTGAAGCAATAACCCGGAATCATGAACTGGACTGCCATCATCAGAGAATGCGGTGGCTCCGGTTTCATGCAGCTCATGAAAATCAACGAGACGCTCTCCAGCTCTGCCTCTGGTTACACATGGAACAGGTATAACACATGCAAGATTCAGACTTGAAGCCGCAGAGATCAGATCCGATACCATCTGAGGGGAATCAACAGGAGGAGCTGTATTTGGCATGACGCCGACGGTGGTAATACCTCCCGCAATCGCTGCTCTCAGACCAGTTTCAATTGTTTCCGAATCCTCACCACCTGGAATCCGGAGATGCACATGCATATCAATAAGTCCGGGAAATACCCACTTGTCAGCAGCGTCGACCGCTAAAGCATCAAGCTCAACGGGTAAGACAGGTTCAACAGCTTCAATTCTGCCGCTTTCGATAAGAATATCACCATGAAAGTCAGCATTCGCCGAAGGATCTATTATCCTCGCGTTTCTGATCACATATCGTTCCAGGAATCCATCACCCTCTCAGTCGGAGAAGTCCTCCCCTGTTTCATCAAGTTCATTGCTGGCATCAGGCGCACAGGATGCTGAGTAATCATTTCTGATCGCCGTTATGGATCGTTCGGGAGCAGAGTTCCAATCATCTCTCTGAAGGATTCTATCAATAACCGCGGCTCCGGTTCCAGCTGAGTTAAATGCTTTGAAGAACCTGAGCGCCCATTTCTCAGTCTCCTCCAGAATACGATTTCTGTAAATGCTCGGTAGACCCATTATTCTATAATGGAAAGGCAGATTTGCTTTTTTATAATCACCTGAATTACGGGGATATCCCCATGAATCAGCCCACAACACTATTTCGTCCCACAGTTTATTCGGAATCCCCTTGTCGGAACGCTTCACAAAAGATCCATTTTCAATAACAGCATTGCCGCTATCTGGGTCCATCTCCAGGCCGAACACGATATTCTGCCAGAGAGTTCCGACATTACCCTTGTTTATACCGTACTCTTTGAAATGCCCGACCTTATCCAGCGGGGTTCCGCTGATCCCATGCTGCGCGATCTTGCAATGGTACTGAGATATTGCATTCGCTATTTCTCCGGTTCTTCTCAGGTCAATTCCTTCACCTTCACCTTTGGAAGAATCGTAAGTACCATGTTTGGATCCATTTGAGATCGCGAGAAAATCCGGGAATATCCCCCAGCTGTTAAGGCCTCCTATGAAATACTCCGCTTCCTCTATTGTTGTGATAACTCCGGCACCCTTTATCTCGCCAACTTCAACTTCAAGAC
>DAOWAG010000118.1 GCA_030634715.1 Candidatus Aegiribacteria sp.
GCTTGTAAAGAGGTAAAGCCCCTGATGCAGGAACCAACATTTTTCTTGTTTTCTCTACAGCGCTGTGAAGGGAAACTGCGAGACCGTACTGCCCTGGAAGTCTGGTCAGCTTCTCTATCCCACCCGGTAATCCGACTGTTGATACAGTTATCTTTCTTGATCCGATACAGATACCCCTGTCATCGCTGATGATGGAAAGCGCATCTCTCACATTATCAAAATTATCCATGGGTTCCCCCATTCCCATGAAGACCACATTGCTGATTCGCGTTTCTGTTGAATCCCGCAGCTGGTAAAGCTGAGATACGATTTCATCAGTGGTGAGATTCCTTTTAAGACCCATTTTTCCAGTTTGACAGAAAGTACAGCCAAGCCTGCACCCGACCTGAGTTGAAAGGCATGCTGTTAACCTCGGAGGCTCCGGTATCAGTACTGATTCAATTCTGTTATCATCGCTCAATAAATAAGAGAGTTTGATTGTTCCGTCTTCTGCTGAAAGTGAGCTGTCAGTTCGGAGAGAGGTGATTATAGCATTTGTTTCCAGCTGTTCTCTGATACTTCTGGATATATTCGTCATCAGTTGAAATTCAGTAATTCCCCTTTGATGAATCCAGGAGAAGATCTGGTTTGCTCTGAAAGGCTTCAAATTCATGCTGTCAGATAACCAGAATCTCAATTGTTCGTATGTTAGACCGGATATAAGGATTCTTCCTTTGTCATCGTTTCTGAGCATGCTACTTTAAACTACCTTTCAGACAGTTGCAGAAGTTATATATAATCTCTATGACTGTAAGTTCCTTTTGATCCGAAGGGAGAAAATAATGAATAAACGCATCGGGATAATAGGTGGCTCCGGAGTCTACTCATTTGAAGGAGTCAAAATCGAAAGAGAAATGACTACGGAAACTCCCTTTGGAAGACCATCAGCGCCTTTGATTATGGCGGAGTATGACGGGATCCCATTGGTTTTCCTTGCACGGCATGGTGAGGGTCATGCACTCTCTCCCTCCGAAGTGCCATATGCAGCGAATATATATGCAATGAAACATGCCGGCGTTCGAAAGATCATCTCTGTATCAGCTGTTGGAAGTCTTCAGGAACAGTATCACCCAAGACACTTTGTTGTTCCGGATCAGATTTTCGACAGAACAAAAGGAATTAGAAGGTCGACATACTTTGGTGGTGGATTAGTTGGCCACATTGGATTTGGTGATCCCTTCTGCCGGAAATTATCCGGGATTCTTGCCGACTCAGCGGAGGAAGCAGATGCTATTGTATACAGAGGTGGAACTCTTGTCTGCATGGAAGGACCGGCTTTCTCTACGAGGGCAGAGAGCAATGCTTATCGCAGACAGGGATTTGCTATTATCGGTATGACCGCGCTTCCTGAGGCTAAACTCGCAAGGGAAGCAGGAATATGTTACTCGATTCTCGGATTGGTCACAGACTACGATGTATGGCATGAATCAGAGGAGGATGTCTCGGTTGAAGCTGTGATGGCGAACGTAAGGGTGAACACTGTCAGGGCGAGGAGAACGATCCAGAACGCACTGAAGAAGATGGATCCTGAAGATACGGAATGCAGCTGCCACGGAGGGGCAGAGGCTATTGAAGGTGCGATCATGACAGCTCCTGAGAATCGTAGTTATCTGGCAAAGGAACATCTGAAAGTCATACTTGAGAGATAGGTTATTTTGACTGGTTCAACCGTAAGTGATATTGGTGAGAGGGGTCTGATACGAAGACTGAGGGACACTTTTCCGTCACTCAGTCATGTAGGTGATGACAGCAGCGTTCTTCCAGCTCTCCAGTGCCCTGTCGTGACTACGGACAGCTATTTCGAAGGATCTCATTTCTATCGCTGGTGGGCACCACCCGAGATTCTCGGACGCAGATTGCTTGAAGCGACACTATCCGATATTGCAGCAATGGGTGCTACTCCCCGATGGATCTTCACCGCAGTCACGCTACTTCCCGATCTTGATATCGACTGGATTGAACGATTCTACGGAGGATTGGTAGAGAGAGGTGATTGCGTTATCGCCGGTGGAGAAACCATCCGTGGGGATAATTTCGGAATCACTCTCACTGCTATTGGTGAAGGAGGCAATTCTGGAACTCTTCTCAGAAGATCAACACTTCGACCGGGTGACAACCTCTGGCTTTCCGGATCAATAGGCAGGGCTCTTGATGCACCGGCTATACTTGAGAAGACAGGTGGTCTTGAAGGTGAGAATCTGACGCCTTGCGCAGGAGAACTGTCTGTGGATCGACTGGAGCAGATTAGAGCCTTTCTGTGCCCTCGTGCTGAGCTTGAACTCGCTGCTGAACTGAGAAGAAAGAGTGTTATTTGCGGGATTGATATTTCCGATGGCCTCTTCTCAGAAGCCTGGCATCTTTCCTGTGAGAGCAGGATTGATATAGTTCTTGACATAGATGAATCGATATTCTACAACTCTGTAAAAGACAGACCGCTTGAAGCTGCTTCAGCCGGGGAAGATTATGTACTGCTTTTCAGTGCACCTGAGCAAAGTGAATTCGCGTCTGCAGGATGCAGGAAAATTGGTTACGCGAAGGAAGGCGCGGGGAGTGTGAGTGTTTTGATTAACGGAAGATCAGTAAATGTGGAAACAACAGGATACGACCATCTGGAGGTTTAGAAATGCAGGAAGAAAAGAATACGACAACAAGTGAATTTCATGTTTGCGGCAAGGATCTCGTTGCCAAATTAAAGGAGCTTCTTCATCAGGGTAATATCAGGCATATCACGATAATAAATGAAAAGGGAAGAGTTCTGATTGAAGTTCCGATGACTCTGGGTGCTGTGGCCGTAGTATTACTTCCGGTCTGGGCAGCTATCGGGGCGATTGCCGCTCTTGTAGCAAACTGCACAATCATTGTGAAAAAAGAGGAAGAATAACACAACTTCTTACTTGAGCTGGTGAAGAAGTTCTGTATGGGGCTATTCACCGATTCAATACGTCAGTTTGAGATTATCCCAAGATAGAACCTGCTGTATTCTATGTCATGATCCTCTGAGGTCTCCAGTGTGATACTGCTCATTCTCTCAACTGTTTCATCAGGAAGAGGGAAGATCAGAAGAGTATCGCCGGTCCAGGAACCACTGTAGATCCAGTCCTCCCACGTAGTCCACATGGCATTGATCTCATCTGATTTCATAGTTCCTCCAGCCCAGGAGCAGAGGGTTTCAAGGATATCCATATCTCCACATTCATCTGCCTGCTGTATTTGATGATGTGTCCCGGAGCTTAGAGTATCAGGATCGATGATAACTTTCCCTTCCGACTTGATGAACCTGATCAGTTCACCATTATATTCAGGGCTCAGTATGGTTCCTGTGTCTGTCAGGAGAGCAGGATAGAAGTCATCATTGCTTATCGGTTCTAGAGCGCACTCGTAATAAACGAATTTTTCACGCGTTCCGTCAGCGAACTCCAGCAGAAACGATGAAGGCCATCTCCAGATATCCAGAATCTCTGGGGAAACATTTAATTCGACCCTTCCAGCTGGAGTGTCAGTTATGATCAGTTCCTCCCAGGAAGTACCTGAGATGGTCCAGACCGCTCTGGATGTGTTTGGCAGCTGCATGGGACCGAGAGCGGTCAGACTCTCAGGATTCGGCCAGGTTTCGATAAATGTTCCAGCTGGAACTGTGACAGTGAACGTACCCTGGAAAGAAGCACCATAGAAGTAAACAACCGGGGCTCTGGCCACCGGTTCATCCCATTCATCCGGATATCCATACTCACCGAAAAGATCAGATGATGGAGCCGCACCGAATATCACTTCCTCAGCAAAAGTTATTGCTCCCCATTCGTGTACATAAATCGTATTCCAATCAGGCGGGGGAGCGATAACCGTATCGACCAGCGCCGCTGCAAACATCAATGGAATCATCCCAGAGTCCTTTCATCATAATTGCACAGGACATATCTATCAGTCCCAGAGTCCTGTCACCTCGTAATCCATTAATCCCTCGCACAGAGGACACCGGTACGGTTCTTCCATCCTGACCAGGTACCCATCAAGTCTAATCTCGGGGACATCGAAGGAGAACCATGCAGGAATATCCGCCAGCCATATGGTGTCAGGCCATGCTGTCTCGCTGAAGAATTCAAGGTACTCCTCCCAGAGTTCCTCCTCATCCCCGCCTCCAGAAAAGAAGGAATGTTCGAGTTCCACCCCTTTGCTTTCCTGGAAGAGCAGGCCCACATTCATGAAAACACCCATGAACCTGCCTTCCGCAGGTTCGAAGAAGATAGTATTGTGACCTCTGGCGGATTTTCCGAGTCCGATGCAGAGATCACCTGAGGAGCACCCGCATTCGGGGCAGGTCAGCCTGATCATCTCACCAGCAGACACTGTTCCCGCCAGGATCAATACAACCATTATTGAAACCTTAGTCATTTTCATATTCATTACATCCTCCATACAGGTAATACTCCTGCGCGAAAGGAATATTCCTTCCATACAACTGTTATCACAATTTCGTTGTAGATTGATAGCCCAATTGAAAGAACGGGTCAACTTTCGAGCATACTCCAAGCAAGACAACCATGGTGGGAAAACAGATATTCTCATACCCTGTTCGTTCCTGGTATTGTATACTACTGTCATCTTAATTCCGGGAGGTTGATTCTTGAGTCAGCAGATGATTTTGCACGGTATCGAAGCCGTTGTTCTGGGTCTTGCAGTTGGGCTCATTCTCTGGATGATACGAAAGCATTCACCGGGGAGCAGGCTGAAACTCTGGATTCTGCTGGCCGGGATTGCCGGCGCATCATACCTTGTGATGAAGATGTTCGGCGTACCTGAAGAATCATCCTTTTACAGGATTTCTCTTGCTGCTACAATCATGCTCAGTGCTAACACAATCCTGCAGGTTCTGAACCTGTTGCTGTGGGATTATTTTCTAAAGAAACAAA
>DAOWAG010000167.1 GCA_030634715.1 Candidatus Aegiribacteria sp.
TGAACGAATAATCGGAAATATGAAAGCGGCAGTCGATCTTATGGCGCTATATCCTGGTATTGTTGTTGGTGCCGATGTTTATTCCGAAGAAGACAAAGGTGCTACAGCGTTTTATATGGCACCTATGATGGAAGAAGCCCGTGCATACAGTGTGGCTGAATACGGATTCGAGCTTCCTTTGTTCCTGCATGATGGTGAAAGCAATTTTCCAACCGGAGTACCGGATTCCCCAGTTTCGTTGGCAGGACCATATCCGGGGAACGTGAACAATAATGTAATTGACGCTTATCTTCTCGGTGCTGATAGAGTAGGGCACGGTATTGAGCTAGCGAAGCTGCCCGAACTTGCACTGATGTATGCAGAGGAAGGCATTCCGCTTGAAATATGCCCGGTCAGCAACCAGATTCTTGGTTATGTGCCGGATTTGAGGAACCATCCAGCTGTTCCTCTTATGCGTAGCGGTGTAAGAATATCCATTAATACGGACGATCCCGCGATGTTCGGTTATACAGGTGTAACAATCGATTTCACAGTCGCGGTTCTTGCCTGGGATCTGTCTCTTTCCGACTTGAAAAGACTGATCATGAACTCTATAGAAGACGCGGCAATGACCGATTCTGAAGCAGCTGAACTCATGAGTCTATGGCGGATCGAATGGGATGAGTTTATTTCTTTTATTATAGAAGGGAATCAGAAGGATCCCCTGTATCTGATTCTGTTGAAATGTGAAGGAGCTTTGTGATGAGACCGTCATTCAGGTTATTAAGTACTGAATTGATTGAGAGAATAATCTCCGAAGCGCGGGATATTCTGTGCAATCTGGGTGTAGAGATTCATAATGACGGCATTCTTTCTATGCTTTCTGACCATGGCGCGAATGTTGATTCTGGGAGGAAGCATGTACTTTTCACTGCGGATATCCTCGATACAGCTCTTGAAGCAGCACCGGATTCAGTGGAACTGTACGATGTCATGGGCAACCATACGCACGAATTAAGGGATCATAACGTTTATTTCACTCCAGGTTCAGCTGCCATCAATATTCTTGATCACAGGAGCGGTGAGATCAGAAAACCATCAACCACCGATTATGTAGAGTACGCGAAGCTGATGAGCGGACTTGATAATATCGCTTCCCAGAGCACAGCCTTCATTCCCGCTGATGTTCACGTGAAGATATCGGACAGCTACAGGCTTTTCCTGAGCCTCTTATACTGCGAGAAACCTGTGGTTACAGGCGCTTTTACGATTGATGCCTTTAACGTGATGAGGGATCTGCAGCTTGCCATACGAGGATCAGGAGATGCGCTGAAGAAGAAACCTCTTACGATATTCTCATGCTGTCCGACCGCTCCTCTGAAATGGAGCGATGTTACTTCTCAGAATGTGGTAGACTGCGCCAGGCACTTCATACCTGTTGAGTACATTTCAATGCCTTTGTCCGGTTTTATAGCTCCCGTGACCCTTGTCGGAACTATTGTTCAGCATACGGCGGAGACTCTCAGTGGTGTTGTACTGAGTCAGCTCACGCAACCTGGAACTCCTATTATTTACGGCGGCTCACCTGCCGCTTTTGACATCAGGTACGAGACTACACCGATGGGTGCTGTGGAGACACAGATGATTGATTGCGCCAATAATGAGATAGGTAAATACCTGAATCTTCCTACTCAGGCATACATCGCCCTGAGCGACGCGAAGCAGCTGGACGCGCAGGCGGGATTGGAGACCTCGATGGGAGCTACTCTTGCCGCCCTGTCCGGGATAAACAACATATCCGGACCCGGGATGCTGGATTTTGAAAGCTGCCAGAGCCTTGAAAAACTTGTCGTGGATAATGAAATCTGCGGAATGACCCTCAGGTTGATCAGGGGAATAGAACCGAAAGATGATTTTCCAGCGATACCGATTTTCAAGGAACTTCTTAAGGAAAAGCATCTTCTTATTGCCGATCATACAAGAAAGTATCTCCGTGATGAGCATTATTTCCCGGGGGCTGTGATTGACCGTGCGAACAGTTCCAGGTGGAAGGAAGAAGGGAGCCTGACCATCGGTGACAGGGCAAAAACTGAGATTGAAAGACTGCTGGATGCCTATGAACCAACAGGGCTGTCCGATGATGTTCTAGCGGAAATGACCGTTATTATGAAGAGGGAAGCCGCGAAGTTCGGCATGGATTCACTCCCGCATGAGGATTTATGAGATTGATTGTTGATTTCGCTCCTGAGGAGATAAGTTTTGACAGAGTTGAAATACTCCGCAGCCAGGGTATTCCCGATGAGGCTTGCATAAGCGAGAACTTCGAAAGAGTCTATGAAGAGGCAACTGAATTATTTCATGATCTTGCAGATCCAAAAGGGATTATAGCCGGGATAACAACCAGACACTTCGAGGAAATATTCCGCGGAGAAGGATTGAACGAGAAAGAGAATCCTGTAGAGGAGATTTACAGGAAAAGCGATTATCTTGCTCTCTTCGCTGTCACGCTCGGATCTGTTCTCAGTGAAAAGGTAACAGAATTCTTCGACAACGGGGAATACGCGGATGGATATATGCTTGATTCCGTCTCCTCGTATGCTGCGGATAAACTGGCTAACCTTACCACGGGACACCTTCAGTCGGAACTATCCCGCAGGGAAACTTCACAACGGGTTCTCTGTTACAGTCCAGGATACTGCGGATGGCACATAAGCGGACAAAAGAAACTGTTTGAAGCTCTTCATCCTGAAGAGATAGGCATCACACTGAATGAGAGCTGTCTCATGAGCCCGATAAAGTCCGTGTCCGGCGTGCTTATTTCCGGTCCAGCGGAAATACATAAATTTGTGAATTCATATTCGTTCTGTAATACATGCACTGCGAGATCATGTATCAAGAGGATGCGGAATTTGACCATTATGAATGCACCGGAGGATAAAAATGGAACTACTTAATCAGATCTCTTTCAATCTGCAGAGCGGTTTTGATGAAACAGTGGTGGAACTGACAAAAGAGGCTGTTAAGAAACAGATACTTCCGAGTGAGATACTGAATGATGGTCTGGTTGCCGGAATGAATGTGGTAGGCGAGAAATTCAAGAATCATGAGATATTTCTTCCCGATGTTCTGCTTGCCGCAAGAGCAATGAACAGGGCTATGGAAGTATTGAAGCCGCTTCTTATCAAGGATGGCATTCCAAATAAGGGAAAAATCGTGATAGGTTCCGTTAAGGATGATCTGCACGATATTGGAAAGAACCTGGTGGCGATCCTTCTTAAAGGTGCTGGATTCGAGGTTATTGACCTCGGGAACGATGTTCCGGCGGAGAAGTTCATCAGAGTTGCAAGAGAAGAGAAAGCGGATGTAATTGGAATGTCCGCTCTTCTGACCACAACAATGCCTGTAATGAGAAAAGTCGTTGATATGGCAAAGGACGAGGGGCTGTACGGTAAAGTAAAGATCATGGTGGGTGGAGCGCCTGTTTCAAAGGCTTTCGCGCAAGAGATAGGTGCTGACGCGTACAGTTACGACGGCGCCAATGCAGTTGAAACAGTTGAAGGGTTCTTCGCGAAAGGAAGTTAATGAACAAACTGCTTGACCGTCTCCACGATGGTGAAATACTTCTTGCGGACGGAGCCATGGGAACCATGCTGATCGAGCGGGGGCTCAAAAGCGGTAAGTGTCCCGAAGGATTGAACATCGACAGGCTCGATATACTTGAGGATATAGCAGGGCTATACCTTGATGCCGGCGCCGATATAATCCAGACGAATACATTCGGTGGGTCTCCTCTTAGACTCTCCTCTTACAATCTGTCGGATAAGGCAGCCCTTATCAACAGGAATGGAGTTTCCTCCGTTAAAAAGGTTGTAGCGGGAAAGGCGTATGTATCCGCATCGTGCGGTCCATGTGGAAAGATCCTGAAACCATACGGAGACACTGATACAGAAGCCGTCTACGAGAGTTTTGAAATACAGATGCA
>DAOWAG010000397.1 GCA_030634715.1 Candidatus Aegiribacteria sp.
AGCATCCAGCTATATGAAATCCTTCACCAGAACTGCAAGATCCTCTGGATCATCCGTTCGCATTGTCTGGCGATATATCCTTTTCAACCACAACGACAAGGCTGATCAACTCAGAAAAGCCTTTGAAATGGCTTCTGAATTCGGAGTTCACGAACTTCGATTTGTGTTTACTCATAAAGGGATGTGGTCCAATGTCCTTACATCTGCTGCGGAGCTGCGAAGTAGCCTCATCGCTCTTAAAGTGCCGTCCCGGAGCATTCAGATGGACTCTTTCAACTCTCTCCGGAAAAGACAGAAACTAAGCCAATTACTGAAGCGTAATCAAAGCCTGTACAGTACAGCTCGCAAACAATGGAGAAAAGTAAAGAGAAGCTCTTCCAGAAGTACGATAGTAACATCTGATTACTATCAATTGTATGAACCGGAACTTCAAAAAGCGCTCGATCTGGGCTGTAATTTGCTCCGGGAAGGGAGGATGCTGGATGCACAGGCTTTGTTCTTACATGTTAATAAAATGGTTCAATCACCTGTAACTCACAATGTAACCTATAACCCAGCGATTATTTACAGGCATCTGGGACGATCCTATAGGCGGCTGAAAGCTGCTCTGAGCAATCACTCGACAGGAACAGCAATATAGAATGAAAATGAGAAAAATAGCTGGTAATCTATTGAAATCCATTCACCTTCTACATGCAGGACGATATATATACAGAAAACTGATCGGACAATGGAAAACCCTTCAATGGCGTATTCTGCACGGTAATGAACTTGCACCAGACGGTCTCCCATATCCTCCTCCGCACCTCTGTTTCCATGTAGCTGCCAATTATGATCCCGTTCATTATTTCTCAACCGGAGAGATGGGAACCGCTGCAATCTTGAATATTCTTCAGAAGAGTGGAAGGGAAATCGACGAATTCGAGAGGATCCTTGATTTTGGATGCGGCTGCGGTCGTATTGCCAGGCACTTGCAGAAACTCGAGGGAGCTGAAGTATTTGGTGCAGATATAAGCCCGGAGCTGATTGAATGGTCCCGACAGAATCTGACCTTCGCCCAGTTCAGCACCAACGGACTTACGTCAGGATTGGAATATGCAGATAACAACTTCGACTTTGTATACGCAGTCGCGGTGTTTGGGCATTTTCGGGAAGATCTTCAGAAACACTGGATGAGCGAACTGCGCCGGGTTCTAAAACCAGGAGGATTTCTCCTTATAACTCTCAAAGGAAAGAATCGGATAGGTGAACTCAGCTTGAAGGAGGCTGCAAGGTTCAGATCAGAGAAACTCGTCGTGATTGAACCCGAAAGCTCCGGATCGAATTATTGCCTTGCGTACCATCCTGACAGCTATTTTCGAAATGTTCTTGCATGTGATATGGAAGTCCTTTATTATGAACCATCAGGTTCACCGGATACTATGCAGGATGTCTACCTTCTAAAATAGTCTTCAACTTACTCAGAAAGTCATCTCTGCAAGAAGTTCAGGCTCCGTAAGACCGGTGTCAGCAGCCTGAAAGAAGTTGTTTACGTATGATACAGATTCAAAGCATGGAAAAGGAGCCAGATGCTGTTTAAAAAGCCCAGAATTGGTATTGCACTTGCAGGTGGTGGAGCAAAAGGACTTGCACAGATAGGTTTTCTTGAAATTCTCGAGAAAAACGAAATTCCCATTGATATTATTTCAGGAACGAGCATTGGAGCGGTTATAGGGGCAGCTTATGCCCTCGAACCTGATAT
>DAOWAG010000334.1 GCA_030634715.1 Candidatus Aegiribacteria sp.
CCGGGTAAAGGACAAGTGTAATATCAGGTGCGCCGTAATCTTCAACTATAAAGGGAGTAGCGCCAGCAGAAATAAGAAGAGTTTCCAGCTGTGTAATACTTGCTGATACGGCGGGAGAACTGACAAGAGCAACTTCTGGAAATGGTGTTAATTCAACATTATTCTGTTCGACAGACATAGAAATATCCGGATTCCCGGACAGCTCTGAATCAATTTTTCTTACTGCAAGCTGCGCATCTTGATTAAACGGTGAATCAGGAAAACGGTAAATGAGGCTGTTGAAGATCTCTCTGGAGCTGGAAAGACTTCCCCTGAAATATTGCTGCGTAGCTCTTGCAAAGATCGACGCATCATCATCACCTACGGTCAGACCGGACCGATCAACACTCTCGTTTCCATGACCACAGGAGGTGGCAATAACAAGAATGGCAAGTGAAACAATTATTAATCTATTCATCACTTTCACTTTCACTGGTTCCCTCCAGCTCGTCAGGGGTCACAAGAACCTCTCTTGCCTTGCTGCCCTGAAATGGACCCACAACCCCCGCCTGCTCGAGCATATCGATCAGACTGGCCGCACGGGAATATCCAACCCTCAGCCTTCTCTGAATAATGGACACAGAACCCTGCTGAGTATGAACAACAACCTGTTTAGCTTTTTCAAAGAACGGGTCATCGATCTTTATCGCGGATGAATCCATAAGGTTCCCGTGAATATCATCGGGGAGTGCGAATTCAAATGGAATCTCAGGCTGATCTCTCAAATGCTCCACAATTGTTCTAGTTTCTTCAGTCGAGATGAACGAACCATGGATTCTAATCGGTTCGGGTTGTGCAGCTGGAAGGAACAGCATATCACCCTTGCCAAGAAGCTTTTCCGCGCCGTTCATATCCAGGATTGTGCGCGAATCAGTTTTCGATTGAACGTTGAACGCGATCCTCGACGGGAAGTTCGCCTTTATAACTCCTGTTATAACATCAACTGAAGGCCGCTGTGTTGCAAGAACCATATGAATACCTACCGCTCTGGCCATATGAGCGAGTCTTGCAATGGCCGGTTCCACATCCCGTGATACGGTGAACATAAGATCGGCCAGCTCATCTATGAATACTACAATAAATGGTATGCGTTCATCTTCCGATTCGGCTGAAATTCTTGCGTTAAACTCAGTGATGGATCGAACTCCTGTTCTGGAGAGTCTTTTATACCGGGCTTCCATTTCTTTAACAAGCGCGTCCAGCAGCAATGTCGCTTTTTCTGTTTCCAGTATTACAGGCGCCCACAGGTGCGGGATGCCTTCGTAAATGGAAAGTTCAAGCATTTTAGGGTCGATCATCGCAAGTCTGACTTCCGCAGGAGTCCTTGTGAGGAGGAGAGACGCTATAATGGAATGCATGCATACGCTCTTTCCAGAACCTGTCGCACCCGCGATCAGGAGATGGGGCATCGAACAGATATCCGAAACGAATGGTTCACCTTCGATCTTTTTTCCAAGCGCAATCGGCAAATGCTCATTTGAAATCTTATCCATTATCTCTCTGAGATAAACAGTTTCCGGAAAAGGATTCGGAACTTCAATTCCAACAGCACCCTTCCCAGGTATGGGAGCAAGGATGCGAATTCTGCGGGCTTTCAGCGCCAGGGCAAGATCATCTGAAAGGGATACGAATCTGTTTACCTTAATCCCCGGTCCGGGAGTGACTTCAAATCTGGTTATTACCGGTCCGGGATAACTGTTCTCAATACGGCATTCAATCCCGAAATCATCAAGCTTTTCAACAAGGAGTTCACCCTGTTCCATCCGCATCTGAGGTGAAGTTCTCTTCCTTAAACTCTCGTCAGGCAGGTCAAGACAGGAAATAGGCGGAATGACAAACCCGGTAAGATCCTTATGATCTGACCTCATTGAAGTTCGAGTTGTTCCAAAAGCGGGTTCGGGGCTGACCGCACGCTTTCCCTCCCTCGGTTTCTTTGTCCTCTTATGAGAAGAGTCTACAGCAATTTCTCCTTTAATAAATGGGAGATCTGCAACCGGTTCTTCGTCCTGCTCTCTTGACCAGGCGTTTGATGCAGAAGGTTCGAATTCTTCCCTTGATCCCGCTCTCTTAGTCTTTTTCCTGTTCTGTCTCATACCTCCGAGGATTCCTGAAATACTACCTGCAA
>DAOWAG010000325.1 GCA_030634715.1 Candidatus Aegiribacteria sp.
CAGAAAGAAAAAGATACGGCCTCGACCTGAGTCGCGATTATGCTATACTCCACCCTCAACATACGAGGTCTATCAATATGCTTTTCAATATGGGATTCCGGGACATACTGATCATCCTGCCCCTGCTGATCATGAGCCTGTCGGTTCATGAATACGCCCATGCCCGTGTATCCACTGCATTCGGCGATCCGACGCCGCGTAACCAGGGCCGTCTTACACTCAATCCTCTGGCTCACCTTGATCCGATCGGCACCCTGATGCTGGTTGTAGCCGGTTTCGGCTGGGCCCGCCCGGTGATGATCGACATGAGGTACTATAAAAACCGGAATCTCGGATTGGTACTCACCTCTCTGGCAGGTCCCCTGGCCAATCTGGTGATAAGCGTGATTATCCTGCTGATCTTCAAAGCCCTCTTCATGTTCCCGTTGGTCAATTCAGGCTTTGTCGTATCTCTCTTCGAGGTGCTTCAGCAGGCGGCCTTCCTCAATGTCCTGCTCTTCGTCTTCAACATGCTGCCCATACCGCCCCTGGACGGCTCCCGTCTGGTAACCGCGGCTCTCCATAAGCGTCCGGACCTGGTGGTCCCCTACAATCGATACGGCGGATTCCTGCTGCTGTTTCTCATCCTTTCCGACCGTTTCCTGCCCATGGACCTGCTCCCTCTGGGGCGCTGGGCCGGAGCCGTTTACTATTTATTGGTGGGAATTATTCTATGAAAAAGACAGGTATGGTCAGTCGAGAAATGGATTCATTACCGTCAATCCGTCGTATACCTGACCATGATTCATGTCTTCCGAGTAGAGAATCGAACACTGTTCCGACAGTGCCGCTTCAATAATCAGGGAGTCCCGGTAGGAGAGAACACTCTTTATATGTCTCTTCCATGCGGCAACTGTCAGATTGAATGATATGTCCGAACAGGAAAAACCGGAGAAAAGGTGAATAGCCTGAAGAATTTCCACAGGATCCATTTTCATCTTCTTTTCAGCTGAGACAGCGAATTCTGAGATTACCTGCGAGGAAATGGATCCGCTAAGAAAGAAAATATTCAGTTTACCCGATTCCATCCCATGAAAAAGAACGACAATTGCAACTTCGAGCAGTAAAATATTGTGGTTGTTCGCCGAGTTGTAGTACATCTACGATATGAAACCGATGATGCCAGATAGATCATTGAGAAACTCTACCGAGCATTGAATCCGAGTGTGTGATCCTGCCTTGAAAATCCGGAGTGCTAGTGTAGTGCTGTCAAAATGAATTCACAAGGATTGGATTCAATGTTTAGAATTTTATCCATGGCACACACACGGAAAGAATCTGTAAAAAGAATTGACTTGAATGAAATCGACAGGAAGGAATTGGAAAAACGAGCCAAAAGCTATACATCTCAAGTCAAGGACAGCTTGCGAGCCAGGATTATTCTCCTTAAAGCTCAAAATATGACTCAGGAACAAATACGGAGTGAACTCAATGTCAGTCGGCGTACCGTGATGAAATGGGTTAATCGGTTCGATGAACAGGGTATAGAAGGTTTAGATGATGCTCCCGGAAGAGGGAGAAAACCATGGATATCCGATGAAATCAACAATCGGATCATAACAGAGGCAACACGACCACCTGAAAATAGAAGCCCGTGGTGTAGCTTTATTACATCTGCCCCAAAAATGGAAAGATTTCCACATTACCCGATACTGTAATCAGTCAGCTATGTTCAACTTCATCAAGGATCTACTGTTAGCCATCTTTAAAATCGTTACGACCAAGCGTAAGAATCTGATTTTCATGCTGTTGATGCTGCGAAAGCAGAATGAGATTCTGAAACGGCAGATCGAATCTCGGAATGAACGGCTTCGCCCATCCTCCTCCGATCGCTGGTCACTGGCAATGATCTCAGCTGTATCAACGTTGGCCAAATCACATCTTCAGATATTCAAGCCTGAAACAGTCCTGGCTTGGCAACGGAGATTGATTTCCAGGAGTTGGACTTACCCGAAAAGGAAGCCGGGACGGAAGCCTGTAACTACCCAGATCAAGAACCTGATTCTGGAGATGAAGAATGAAAACAGCTTGTGGGGCTGTCGTAGAATTGCTGACGAAATGGTCAAAACGCGTAGGTTAGTTAAGAAATGGGGAATCACAAACTTTTTTGAGTACGGTCGTCATGGTGTCCTGCACGAAGTTTTCTCCCAGCATGGCTATGTGTCACCGGGAGACCTTATTGCCAGTGTGGAC
>DAOWAG010000001.1 GCA_030634715.1 Candidatus Aegiribacteria sp.
ACTGATGCAACAAATACCGGCGCCGTTTATATCATCAACAACCATGGAACCTATGGCTTCGATAACGCAAAGATGTACATCTGGTTCGGTGATCCTGCCATGGATATCTGGACATTCGATACAGAAGAGGAACCAGGCGCGCTTGATATCTCCACGCCTTCCAATATTCTGCCCGGAAATCAGGATATAACAATCACTGTCACCGATGACGGTTCCCCGGTTGAGGGAGCTAACGTTACCATTACGGATGGTGTTGACAATTACGGTACGGGTATGACATTCCATGAGGAGGGTACTACAAATTCTTCAGGTCAGGTTATCCTGAATGTCACTATCCCTTCAAGCGGAACGATTCATTTCGGCGCTTTCCTTCATGATTACAACTACGATATCAAGTACGTTCTGATAGGAACCGGCGTTGAGGATGCCGAAGGATCTAATTCGATGTTCATATTTGATCGTCCTTCCCCCAATCCGATTACCGTAAGCGCTTCCATTGGATTCAGCATTCCGAGTGCAGGCAACGTGGAGCTTGCCGTATACGATGTCTCCGGCCGAATGGTCGAGACTATTCTTGATGGTTCTCTGGATTCGGGCAGCCACTCAATGCAGTGGACTCCCGGTCCTCAGATTGCCAGCGGCGTCTACTTCATTCGCCTCACCACCGCGGGAGGAACTCTAACCAGACAAGCAATGGTTATCAGGTAATCTGATAATTTTCGCTTAAGTTAAAGGCGGGTCGATTGACCCGCCTTTTCTTTATCTGTGAGATCTGCTGATGATTCACGGTTTTCAGTCGCAGCATAAGCGGGTATAATCACTAAATCTGAAAGTCATCAATCACTTGTAAGGTGAGGATTACCATGGCTGATAAGCCTCTATTCGAATCAGATATCTTCTGGAAGATTCTGGATGTCACCCGTCAGCTCAGCTCACCCATCGATCTGGATGATATGCTTGTTCAGGTTGTGAACGTGGCAAGATCTGTACTCGAGGCAGATCGGGGAACTGTTTTTCTCTTTGACGAACAGAGCAATGAATTGTTCGCGGAAGTCGGCACAGGTCTGGATATGCAGGAGATCCGTTTTTCTGTTGATAAAGGGATTGCAGGTCTGTGCGCTCGAACCGGCCGCATTCTGAATGTATCCGACGTCTATTCCCACGACCATTTCAATCCTGATATTGATAAACAATCCGGATACAGAACCAGATGTCTATTGAATATTCCTCTAATTGGCCTGAACAATACACTTGTCGGTGTACTGCAGCTGGTTAACAAAATTGGAGGGTGCTTCGAAAAACATGATGAACGTATTGCTGAGGTTCTGGCCTCTCAGTGCGCTGTCGCGCTCCAGCGGGCACGGCTTCTGGGGGAATACATGGTTAAACAGAAACTTGAGCGTGATCTGGTTCTGGCCAGGATAATCCAGCGCTCACTGCTGCCGGAAGAAATGCCGAACATTGCCGGTTACGATCTTGCCGGCTGGAACGAACCCGCTGATCAGACGGGAGGCGATATTTACGATGCCCTGAGTCTTGATAGCAGCCACGTACTGCTTCTCCTTGCGGATGTAAGCGGTCATGGCATAGGTTCCGCGCTTTCAGTAACACAGTTCCGCGCTATGATCCGCATGGCTCTTCGTCTTCAATGCGATCTGTTCGATCTTCATGAACATGCCAATAACCAGCTTGTTGAAGATCTCGCGGGAGACCGCTTCATAACTTCTTTCATCGGTATACTCAACACTGAAAATCATCGCATTATGTATCATGCCTGCGGACAGGGCCCTTTACTGCATTTCCATACTACAGGTGAAGTAGAGCAGCTCCCAGCGTCTACGATTCCAGTCGGTATCATGCCAGCTATTCCGCTCGAGGAACCGGATCCGATTGAAATGGCGCCAGGAGATATCTTCGCGCTGATCTCCGATGGAGTATTCGAGCAGCCCGATAGCGACAATCGGCAATTTGGAATTGACAGTGTAATCGGAGTAATCCGGGATAACCAGCATCAATCGATGACAGAGCTAATTAATTCCTTGCGTCAAGGAGTTCTAAATCACGCTGGAAAACAGACTCAGGATGATGACATGACTATAGTTCTTGTCAAACGAATGGCTGATGTCTGACTCCTGCCCCTTTTCACTTCACTGATTCAGGCTTATCTATCGAAATACATCTTATCCGGAGGGGGATTGATTTGGTTTACAGAATCGGTTTTGACAACGAGAAATATCTTGAAGAGCAGTCGCGTGAGATACTCTCGAGAGTGCATAGTTCTGACAGTCGTCTCTATCTTGAATTCGGCGGGAAGCTCATGTATGACCACCATGCTTCAAGAGTTCTCCCCGGCTACGATCCAAATGTAAAAATCAGACTTCTGGAAAAGCTCCGTGACAGGGCTGAGATTATACTCTGCATATACGCCGGTGATATCGAAAAAAGGAAGATCAGAGGAGATTTCGGCATCACCTACGACGCCGACGCACTGATGCTCATTGACGGTTTCCGTTCAAGAGGCATTAATCTCAGAGGCGTTGTAATAACCAGATTTGAGAATCAGCCATCGGCTATCTCTTTTGAGAATAGCCTGAAGCGGCGAAATATAGATGTTTTCAGGCATTACTACACAAAGGGTTATCCAACCGATGTTGATCTGATCGTGAGCCCTGAGGGTTATGGAAAGAATGATTATATAGAACCCTTCAAACCTCTGGTAGTTGTAACGGGACCAGGTCCGGGAAGCGGAAAGCTTGCCACCTGTCTTTCGCAGCTTTACCATGATTACGCAAACGGGATTCATTCCAGCTACGCAAAATTTGAAACCTTCCCCATCTGGAATCTTCCCTTGAATCATCCCGTGAACGCCGCGTATGAAGCGGCAACTGCCGATCTGCGGGATGTTAACCTTGTTGACCCGTTTCATCTTGACGCTTATGGGAAAATTGCCATCAATTACAATCGTGATGTTGAGGCGTTCCCTCTGCTTAAGCGCATACTGGAAAAAATAACCGGGGACAAATCACCTTACGCCTCTCCCACGGATATGGGTGTAAACAGAGCAGGATTCGGCATAACGGATGATGATGTTGTCAGAGAAGCGGCTAAGCAGGAAATTATCAGAAGATTCTTCCGTTACAGCTGTGAATATGTAATGGGGCTGGCAGATGAGAACACAGTACAGAAAGTAGAGCTTCTCATGCGTAATTTTGATCTGTCACCTTCCTGCAGGTCTGTTGTGGAGCCTGCTGTCGAGAGGATGCTGTCAGAGGAATCCGAGGAAGGTATCGATGAAGGAAAGGCTGCAGCTCTCCTTCTGAAGGACAACTCTATTGTCACAGGCACCAGTTCCGATCTGATGCATGCATCCGGAGCTCTTATTCTTAATGCGGTCAAGAAGCTGGCGGGAATCAGCAAGGAGGTTCATCTTCTCTCTCCTGCAACCATCGATTCCATTCGAGAGCTTAAGAAGGTAATGGAGATATCCACCCTCAATCTCGACCTTGAAGAGGTTCTTATCGCCCTGAGCGTAAGTTCGGCGACTTCTGAAGCAGCGGCATGCGCTATGAGAAAGCTCATTGAACTTAGAGGCTGCGAAGCTCATCTTACGCATATGCCCTCTCCTGGTGATGGCAACGGTTTGAGAAATCTCGGGATAAACGTTACTTCAAATCCAGTCTTCAGCAGTGGAAAATTATATACAGGTTAGTCCGGGGCTTGACCTTCAAGAATAATTTCCTGATTATTGCCCTGTCGTTTGCTGCGTTTTATATGCGCAGCCCGTAGTAACGCGGGTTACCGGACCGGAAGCGATAGAATACATGTGTTCTGTTTCTCCTTCCGGTCGGTTATGCCTTGCGTTTAACCCGTACCTGGAAGGAGTTTCTGGTTTGCGAGACTATGAAACTGTAGTAATCTGGAGTGCCAGTATTCCCGAGACTGATATCGAAAAAGAGCACGATCGTGTTGTTAAGATCATCGAAGGGAATAAGGGAGAGTACAAAGGCACTGACAAATGGGGCCGTCGAATGTTTGCATATCCTATAAAGAAGCAGACCGAGGGAATTTACCATTTCATCAAATGGACCGGAGAAACTGATATCATCGGTTCAATCGACAAACATCTGAGAATTCATGAAGGCTGCATCAGGTATGGAACGCTTCGCTCGGGTGATGAGGGAGTAACCGCAGTCAAATCAATTGACGACTTCGACAATGTCAGCGAGGAGGTGGAAGTTACTAATGGATCTGAGGATGCCTAATATCAATAAGGTCATCATCTCCGGAAATCTGGTCAGGGAACCTGACGCGAGAATCCTGGAAAACGGAACACATCTCGCAAAGATGTCTATCGCCAATAACCAGCGTTACCGTGACAGGAACGGAGAATGGCAGGAAAAGACCTGCTATGTAAATGTCATTGCCTGGCGGAAAACTGCTGAGCTTGTCGGTGAATTCTGTCGGAAAGGCTCGCCTGTTATGGTGGAGGGAGAGCTTGTCTACAATTCATGGGAAGACAGAGACGGGAATCAGAGGAGCAGGCTGGAGGTTAATGCCAGAAGGATTCAATTCCTTGAACGCAGAAGTCAGGATTCCTCTTATCAGGACCATACACATGAGCAGAACCGGACGAATTCGTCAGAGGGAGATGAGCCCACCAGGCCTGAACCTGTGCCTCCGGATGATGACATCCCGTTCTAAATATTATGACTGTACCTCACGGAATTCCTGAACTCAATTACATCACTTTCACCGGTACTGTGGAACGTATTGAACAACTCTCTCTTACCAAATACAATATCTATGTAATCAGATTTGAAGTTGAGAATTCGATAACGATCACCACTGGAGCCGCAGACGTCAGGAAGACATCTTCGATTCTCTTAGTAGAGGCCTGGGGCAACCTGGCAGAGGAGATAGACAGACGGATAAAGAGAGGTTCTTTAGTTCTGATTGAGGGCAGTCTTGTCAGCAGATCGTACGAAGACAGATCAAAGGGCATACATCACAAAATGATCGTAAAAGCATCCAGCGTGGAATCGCTGGGAGTCAGGTCATGAAGACCTGCAGGAGGAACTGATTTGGTCACAAAGAAAAGAATTAAGAAAAAGAGCAGTAAATACGGACGCAAAAAGAAGTGCCGTTTCTGCGGAAATCCACAATTGGAAATATCATACAAAGATGAAAAAATGCTTCAGAGACACATCTCTGACCGAGGAAAAATCATCGCTAGAAGAGTCACAGGGAACTGTGCAAAACATCAGAGAAGAATAGCGAACTCCATAAAAGTGGCGAGATTCTTTGCTCTGCTTCCCTTTGTAAGAGAACACTACAGATAAGGTCTACTGCGGACTCAGGAAAATGGAACAGACTTTAAAGGGGACAGGGACCGGATTCTTCGGGATCATTGCTCTGAGTATTATTTTGATTCTAATGGGCATTCCTTTTGTAGGAATGACCATTGTAACAATGGTGCTCTTGCTTGCCGGTTCCCGAACAGCATTACCGCTGGTGGTTGTTATTCTTGTCAGCGTATATCTGATATCGGATTTTACAGGAGCATTAATAACTGCAACCGGTTCGGGGTTGCTTACCGCTGGAATCAGATCTGGAAGAAGCCTTGAGCTCTCAACAATCGTTGCTTCGGGGGCTGTGGCTGTGGCTTCCATTTTTGGCACGATATTGATGCCCGAGCAATCCCTTCTATCTCAGGAAAATATGGAAGCACTGTCGCAGATCTACAGGTCAGCTGGTCTGAGTTCTTCAGAGATAGCATCACTCCTGAATATTTTCCTGTACATCCTGCCGTCTCTTCTTGCAATCTGGGCGGTTTCCGGCACTGTAGCAGCGGCAGCCGCGGTCCGATCAGCAAACCGGCGAAGGAAAGAAGCATTCGAAATCATCTATCAGGGAATGGAGATCCACCTTGGTCTATTGCCGGCATGGATACTGATAGCGACTCTTTCAGTTAACCTTACTGGTGGAGGGCTTCCGACATATGTCCAGCAGGCAGCGGTGAACATTTCTATTTTCATGATTCTGCCGTATTCACTGGTTGGTTTCGGTATCTTCAGGGTTGCTCTTCGCAGTTACCCTATGCTGCTTCTGGCAGCTATCCCGATTGCGATCATTTTCCCTCCCGCAGCGATAGGCATTCTTGTACTGTCCGGTATAATGGACACATGGTTTGATTTCAGACTGCGATTGAAAAAATTATTGGAAAGGAAAACACAGGAATGAAAGTACTTCTAATGAAAAGCGTTGAAGATCTGGGTATTGGAGGTGAAGTTGTAAATGTCACCAATGGATATGCGAGAAACTTTCTGTTTCCAAGAAATCTGGCGATAAAAGCAACTCCATCAGCTGTGAAATCCGCTCAGTTCTATCGCGCCAAAGCTCTGGAGGAACAGGCAGAAACAATCAATCAATCTGAGCTGTTAGCTGAGAAGCTCAGCGGGTTGGTTCTTGAAATCACTTCTTCTTCTGATGACAGCGGACACCTTTATGGAAGCGTCACCGAAAGGCATATTTCTGACGTTCTGAAAGAGGCGGGATTTGATATAGATGCTGAACACGTTCTTCTGAGTGAGCATATTAAGGACACGGGTGAATTCCCCGTCCCGGTGAAAGTATATGGAGACATTCGCTCGGAGATTATCGTAAAGATTCTGCCTGAAACGGATTAGTTTCCTTGCGAATCCTTGCAGTTGAAACATCGTGCGACGATTCCGCGGTTGCATTGCTTGAAGACAGCAGTGTAATCGCGGAGAGAATATACAGCCAGAGTATTCATTCGAATCATGGCGGTGTTGTTCCTGAACTCGCTTCCAGACAGCACATTGAGACGCTTCCGGGACTTGTGAGGGAGGTGCTTTCAGAATCGGGAATAGACAGGTTGCGGGAAATTGATGTTTTCGCAGCAACAGCGGGACCTGGTCTTGTGGGCTCCCTTCTTGTCGGGCTGTCCTGGACTAAAGCCGCTGCCTTCGCTTCAGGAAAGCAATTTCTGGGAATTAATCATCTCTCGGCTCACCTTCATACTCATTACACAGGATCGGATTCCGTGGAATTTCCAGCAGTTGCCCTGCTTGTTTCCGGCGGGCACACCTGTCTTTTCAGCATGAAATCTTGGACGGAGGCAGTTCTGCTGGGTTCAACGAGAGATGATGCTGCGGGAGAAGCTTTTGACAAAACAGCAAAGCTTGCCGGTCTCGGATATCCCGGCGGAGAAGCTCTAGAAAGGGCTGCAATTGACGGAAATCCTGATAATGTGCCGCTGCCCTCTCCTCTTTCAGATCCAACTCTTCCTGAGTTCAGTTTCAGCGGCCTCAAGACAGCTGTAAAACTGCAATGGGAAAGTGGCGCGAATCTTTCGGATCTTGCTGCGTCTTTTCAAAAAGTCATTGTTGATATCCTTGTATCGAAACTGATTTTTCAGGCAGTCCGTTCTGGTGCGGCAAGTGTTCTTGTGGCCGGTGGTGTTACCGCAAATACTCTGCTCAGAACTCGATTGAGAGGGGAGTGCGCTGACAGGGGAATTTCTCTTTTCCTTCCCGAGAAAAAGTATTCGATGGATAACGCTGTTATGGTTGGGAGAGCTGCTTTTGCTGTCCTTCGCGAGGAGCCGTCATCTTGTTCCTCACTGTCATGTAACGCTTTCTCAAGATGGTCCGGCTCAATTTTAAAAGCTCTGTGCTGTACTTAGAATACCATGCTGTTATAATCATGAATGTCCACTTTTTGGTTCAGGGAGAATAAGCTATGAATTCTAATGCTATAACCTCTCAGGGTATTGACATTGTAAGTATCAGCAGAATCAAGAAAGCTGCTCAGCGAAGCGGTGAAAAATTTCTAACACGAATATTTACGTCAGATGAACTTCTCTCTCGAGATGATTTCGGTTTTCTTGCGGTACGTTTCGCTGCAAAGGAAGCTTTTTTCAAGGCTCTTGGCACCGGCATTTCCGATGGAGTCAGGTGGCATGATTTCTCCCTGCCTCCCGGACCCGAATATACTCTCAGACCGATCATTTCAGGAATGTCATATAAACTGCTTGCAGGGCGGCGAGTGCTTCTGAGCATCTCAAAAACATCGAGGACTGCAGTGGCTGTAATTGTGCTTGAGGGGAATAGTGAATCGGAATGAAATACTGGGTCACTCCTGAAGAAATGGCTTTGTTCGATACCAGGACAATTAACGCCGGGACTCCCGGCGATGTTCTGATGGAAAGGGCGGGTTCGTCCGCTGCTCTCGCCGCTATGTCGATGACACAACCTGATCAGGGATCTGTTCAGGTCTGGTGCGGTCCTGGAAACAACGGCGGAGACGGGCTTGTTCTCGCCAGATTGTTGAAGGAAAGGGGTTATGAAGTCTACGCAATCGTTGCAACTACACCTGGAAAGAGCCTTTCCCATGACTGTCAATCCAACCTGAGCCGATATGTCCAGTCCGGAGGAGATGCTCTTGCTCCGCAGAAAGTGAAAGATCTGCCAGCCTCTCCCACCCTGGTGGTTGATTCCCTGCTTGGTACAGGTTTCAGCGGTGAGTTGAAAGGCGTGTTTGCTGAGTGTACTGACATCATGAGAGGATACCAGTGTGGAATTCTGGCAATTGATACTCCCACTGGAATTAATGGTACAACCGGTAGTGTCGATCCCCATACTTTGCGGGCAATTACTACGGTTACTTTCGCAGCGCCTAAAGCGGGACTGCTTCTCCCGCCGGGATGCGGGTATACAGGAAAGATTATTGTGTCAGATATCGGAATAGATATTGATCAGAATAATGAGCGGATGGTGCTGGGACTTAGCGAAGCTCATGCTCTTCTTCCTGATCGGCCATCCAACGCCCATAAGGGAACCTTTGGCAGGCTTCTGCTCATTGGGGGTTCCGAGAGTATGCCCGGAGCTCCTCAGCTCATGTCGCTTGGAGCTCTCCGGTCCGGAGCAGGACTTGTTTCTTTATCAGTTCCTCTTCCAGCCTATCCTCTCGTTGCAGGAAGAATACCAGAGGTTCTCAGTTCCTACTTTCTTCCCGGAGATCCCTCTGGATTACCCTTGAAGGATAACTTCAACGCTATAGCCATTGGCCCTGGAATGGGAAACAATCCTGCTACCATGAAACTTGTTACCTATGTGCTGCAACATTGTAAACTTCCTCTTGTTCTTGATGCTGACGCTCTTAACGTCCTTAGTGATCCTGCAAGCCAGCTGAGAAAATCCAAGTGCCAGGTCTTGATTACACCGCATCCGGGAGAACTTTCCCGCATGACAGAGTGTGACGCGTCAAATATAGAGAGCAGGACTGAAGCCGCTGCGAAACTTTCAAATTCTTCAGGAGCAACTGTTCTCCTCAAGGGAAAGCCTTCCATGGTTTTCAATCCCGATGGAGAATGCTGCCTGATTCCAACAGGTAACAGTGGTCTGGCTACAGGAGGAAGCGGTGATGTACTGACCGGCATAACATCCTCCCTCATGGCGCAGGGTCTGAATCCTTACGAAGCAGCTTTGCTTGGAGCATATGTACACGGTCTGTCGGCTGATATCGCTATTGAGAATTCTTCAGAGAGATCGCTGATACCCTCCGATGTGATTTCAAGCCTGGGCAGAGCATTCCGAACAATTGAAAATGGGAAACAGAGCGATCAACTGTAATTATGCTTATTAACAGAGAAGAAGCATTGGAACTGCTTGAGAAGAATCTGGGAAACATGAACCTCATTCGGCACTGTCTTGCTTCTGAGGCAGTCCTTCGCGCGCTCGCAGAGGACAGGGGTGAAGATCCTGATCTCTGGGGAATAACCGGCCTGCTTCATGATATTGATTACGAACTCACTTCAGACGCTCCTGAAACACACGGCATGGTCGCGGCGGAAATCCTTGCTGATTATCTCCCTTCTGAATCAATTCACGCTATCCAGTCTCACAACGCGGATAATAACGGAGTAGAAAGATCTTCGGATTTCGATTATCTTCTTGCGGCGGGAGAGTCTATCACCGGACTGGTAGTCGCCGTTGCTCTTGTTTATCCGGATAAAAAACTGGCTTTAGTCAAGCCAAAATCCATTCTCAAACGGATGAACATGTCAGCCTTTGCCAGATCTGTTCCAAGGGATACTATCAGAGAATGCTCAAAGGCAGGATATGATCTTGATGTGTTTACCGCTCTAGCGCTTAACGCGATGAAAGCCATCGCTGAAGACATAGGATTGTGATCTTTCTAGTAGTACCTGCTGCTGAAATATGTAAGCATACTGGAAACATATTCTCTGAAGGAGAGTTTGTAGGGGAACTCTCTCTGTTTGATACAATAACCCTTCCATAATTTGTCCATAAATCCGTATAGACCATCCAGAGGCAGTCTCATCAGTATCTTCAACATGTACCGTATCGCTTTGAACTCAATGCTGATTGCAAATAACTGACGCAGCCTTTTTCTTCTATCGTTGTCAGGAAGTTTGAGAATGCAATCATCAAAGAAAGAATCCGGGATAAAAGTCTCATCATCCAGTAGACCCTGTTCTTTGCTGAATTCACAGATTCTTGTACGCGGATAGGGTTGCATCAACGTCGCAAAAGCGAAATCCGGCTGCACTTCATAGTTCATCCGGAGGGTATCAAGGTCATCCTCAAGCGTGCCAGTGGGAATACCAAGAATGTTCTGGGTTACCAGCTTGATGCCGCTTTGCTTGACAGACCGGCAGGCATTCAGCAGATCCTCGTTGCTGAGATCACGATTGAGCACATTCTTCCTTAAACGACTGCTGGCCGCTTCCAGAGCCATTTTCACGCTGATGCAGCCCGCTTCCGCAAGCAGTTCCATAATCTCATCCGTAACCAGATTGGCTCTGAGATGACAATGAAACGGAAGAGCTATTTCACCGCTGTACTTTTGACAGAATTCTCTGACCCAGTCATGATCAAGTATGAAGATGTCATCCTGAAAAATGATCATCTGAAGCTCGGTGTTTTCTTCCTTCAGTTCTTTCAGCTCATCGATTACATTCCCGACTGATCTTCTTCTGCAATACTTTCCAAGACCCTTGTACATCTGTCTGTAACTCTGATTGAAGCAGTAACTGCAATTGTAGGGACATCCCCTGCCGGTAATACAGAATACAGCTTTTTTATTCTCTCCCGGCAGGAGATTTCTTTGTGGAAACGGGATTGTGTCGAGGTCTTCCACCAGGGGAAGAATTCGGTTTTCAAGAATTTGTCCATTCTCCCGATAGATAAGATTACCGACATCTCCTATCGATCTTCTTCCCTCCAGAGCCTCCAGAAATTGCGGAAACGCTGTCTCGGCTTCACCACGCATGGCAAAATCAAGCCATGGGTTCTCCTCCATCACCTCGGGGAAGAACGTCGGATGAGCCCCTCCCATTATCGTAAGAACTCCTGTAGCTTCTTTAAGCCTTTTCGCTACTTCGCTGTATTTCCTGTGGAATCCTGTGGTGGTTCCAAACGCCAGAATATCCGGCGCTTCATCCCGAACACAATCTGTAAGGTCCTTCATATTCAATGAAAGAGTGCTGATTTCATGACCGAGTTCACTTACAATCGATGCGATGTAACCGATACCCAGGGGTATTGTTATGTTGTCATGAACCAGGAATAAAACCTTCATGCTGCTTGAACTGGATCCTGAATTAACACTTTGACTATCATTCTATTCCTGACAGGTTTCTCCCTTTTCTGAAAGCTTCAATGTTCACATCGAGAGCTTTTTGCGGAACTCTTTGCTCGACAGCCCTGTACCAGTAATCCTCTTTGATCGGAATAAAAGTAGACGCTGCTCCTATCAGTACCACATTGACCACTCTGAGGTTGCCCAGTTCCTCGGCTATCTCCAGCGCTGGAACCATTCTGCACGGTATGCTCTGCTCATCCATCATGGAGATCACATCGGGATACACAGCATGTCCGGTATTAACCGTCATTGGAGTTATCTCGAGATCACAAGATAACAGTGTTCCAGAAGGTTTCAAAAAGGGTGCCCATCTCAGAGCCTCCATCTTTTCCATTGACAGGATAAGATCAGCTGTGCCTTTTTCCACCAGAGGACTGTACACCTTCTCTCCGAACCTGACATGACTGGAGACGCTTCCGCCTCTCTGGGACATCCCGTGAACCTCGCTTTTCTTGACGTCGTTGCCAGCCAGCCTTGCCGCTTCGCAGAGGATTTCGCTAGCTAACAGAATTCCCTGACCTCCTGTGCCGCATATGATTACATTGGTTACGGGTTTCATTCCAATCCCTCCATGTCCTTCGAGATAGCGTCAACAGGACAAACCTGAACGCAAAGGTCGCAATTAGGCCAGCAGAGAAATTTGCTGATATCGGGCTTTTCGTCTGCCCAGCTGATTGCGGGGCATCCGAGTTTCATACAGAGCTTGCACCCTATGCATTTCTCCGGATCGAGCAGGGCAACACTCTTCGTAGGCGGTCTGTAGCACATAACACAGGGTCGTCTTGTGATAATTACTGAAAGTTCGTTCCTTTCAAACTCTTCCTTGAAGACTTTCTCCATCTCTGTGAGATCATGCGGGTCGATAATCCTGATGTGCTTCACTCCACAGGCGGAGACAAGCTTGACAAGATCAAGCACAGGCGCGGGTTCTCCCCTCAGGTTCTTCCCTGTCGTGGGATTCTCCTGACCTCCTGTCATCGCGGTAAGACTGTTGTCCATAATCATTACAGTGCCGGTATTGCCATTGTAGACCATGTCTATGAGTCCGGTTACGCCTGAATGCACAAAAGTTGACTCGCCTATGGCAGCAACAAGTTTTCCCATTCCCTCTCTGCCAACCGCTTTTTCAATACCGCTCAGCACTCCAATGGATGCGCCCATGCAGACAGTTGTCTCAAGTGCGTTGAAGGGCGGCATGAGTCCGAGAGTATAGCAGCCTATATCCCCTGTGGAACTACCATTCAGCTTGCTCAGGCAGTAGAAAGCGCCTCTGTGAGGGCAACCGGGGCAGAGCACAGGAGGTCTGGCGGGAAGTTTTGGTTCGAAATATGTGACAGCTTTTGTTGTCCCCGGATGAAGAGCTTTTCTGACCAGCTCCGGGTTCAGTTCACCCTCATTTGTAATTATATCCTTACCGATCGCGGGAATGAGGAATTTAGAACGGACTCTTTCTTCGAGGAATGGTTCCCCTTCTTCGATAAATATTACTTTATCGACCATCTCGACAAATTTCTCTATAAGGTTCCACGGCAATGGATTGGACATGCCCATCTTCAGCAGGCATGCTTCCGGACAAACCTCTTTGACGTACTGGTACGATATTCCGCTTGTAATGATACCGACAGACCGGTCACCATCCTCTATCCAGTTGAGAGAACTTTCGGAGCCCCAGGCGGAAAGATCGTTGAGTCTTTTAACAACTCTAGAATGCATTTTCCTTGCGTTCGAAGGGATGGGTACTCTCTTGGCTATGTCAGTCACATACCCCTTCACGGGGACTTCAATTCGGGGACCAACCTTCACGATACTCTTGGAGTGACAGATCCTCGTGGTGACTCTGATGAGGACGGGAGTGTCGAAATCCTCGGATATTGAAAACGCCTCTATGACCATGTCCTTTGCTTCCTGACTGTCGGAAGGCTCAAGACAGACTACTTTCGCTGCTCTCGCCATTAAACGGTTGTCCTGTTCATTCTGGCTGGAATGCATACCCGGATCATCCGCGGACACAATGACTATTCCCCCTGTTGCTCCTATGTAGCTGAGAGTGAAGAGAGGATCGGCAGCTACGTTGAGACCAACATGCTTCATTGCGGATAATACTCTTGCTCCTGCGAAAGAAGCACCGGCAATAACCTCAAGACCGACTTTTTCATTGGGAGCCCATTGAGCGTCAATCTCGTCGTATTCATCTCCGATTGCTTCAAGTATTTCCGTTGAAGGTGTTCCCGGGTAGGCTGAAGCGAAATGCACTCCGGCTTCCCAGGCGCCTCTTGCAATGGCTTCGTTTCCTGAGAGAAGGAGAGTTCCGTCTACAACTGTATTGAGTTTTTTTCTCATATGCCGCCTTTCTGACTGTCTCTCATCAATTATTCGTACGTCTTTTCTTCCTCAACTGAATCCAGAACCCTGAGCACGCCTCTAACAAGAGCTTCCAGCTCTTCTTCACCAGGGAAAACAATCACTTCTCCGAGGAACCCCAGACCCGCCCTCAGCCTGTCCGTCATCCATGTGTTATGCGCAATTCCTCCAGTAATTACAATGGCATTCACATCTCCTTGAAGGGCAGCCGCCATTGCACCGCCTTCCTTTATTATCTGATATGCCATCGCTCTCAGGGCCAGATCTGCTTTTTCGTCCCCCTCTTCCGCTCTCAAGAGGGCTTCTCCCACATGATCTGTTCCCGTATAGGCAAAGAGACCCCCCTCTTTGAGGAGCATCTTTTTCATGTCCTTCCAGTCATACTCCCCTGAAAGGCACAGGCGGACAAGACCTGTTGTTGGAAGTGCTCCAACCCTCTGAGGGCTGAACGGGCCTCCATCATTTGCATGGCTTGTATCAATCATCCGCCCCTTTCTCAGGGCATTTACCGACACTCCACTTCCAAGGTGCAGAACAACAAGATTGATTTCATCAAGATTTCGTTCAAGTCTTTCTGCCGCTTTATACGCAACCATTCGGATATTGAGAGCATGGCTCAGACTTATTCTCGGAAGACACGGGAGACCTGAAAGTCTAGCCTCGTCAATCATTTCATCAACGCACACAGGGTCGACAATGAACGACGGGAGATTGGAAGATTCCGCAATACTGTATGCAAGAAGGGCTCCCAGATTTGACGGATGGTCAGCCTGCAGAGTCGTTCCTTCCTCTATGTCTTCAATAAGCTTTTTGTTAACTCTGTAGGTTCCGCTTTTCAGGGGCTTGAAAGCTCCACCCCTTCCCACAACAGCCGTCAGGTCTGAAATGTCATGTCCCGCCTCTGCAAGGGTATTCAGGATAATTTCTTTTCGAAATTCATGTTGATCAAATGTGGCTTTAAATTTACCAAGTTCTTCCTGCAGATGCCGAACATTTTGCTCAAACAGCTGCTCTGTTTCCCGGAATAGACCCAGTTTTGTAGAAGTACCTCCCGGGTTGATCGCCAGTATCAATCTTCCTTCGTCAGGCATTGCGTCCTCCGGAGACTACCACTCCAAGAGCAAGTGAATTCAGTTTTGTCAACGGTTTATCAGAGCGTGACAGCATCACCACCGGAGCAGCCGCTCCCATGATCAAGCCTCCTATCTCCGCCCCAGCCATATACATCAATCCTTTCGCAAGAATGTTGCCGCATGCTATGTCAGGCACAACGAGTATATTTGCTTTCCCGGCAACCGGACCAGAAATATTCTTAATCAACGCGGATTCAGTATCCAGAGCTCCATCAACTGCTACCGGTCCAAGAACTTCCAGCCCGGGAATACCCCTGCTGGCTATTTCCGAGAAGAGGATTGTCTCGGGCATCTTGGGATTCTCTGTTTCTATCGCGGAAAGCAGAGCAACAAGAGGTTTCTCCGCACCCAGTTCCATTATCACATCGGACGCATTGAGCGCTATCTGTACGAATGTGTCAGCCTCGGGTCTTATGTTCATTCCGCCGTCGGTGATTATGATTAATCTATCCATATTCCGGACATACACTAAAGCAACATGACTTAAAATCCTGCCTGTACGAAGGCCTGTATCCGTGTCAAGCATAGCTTTCTGGAATATCGATGTTTTCAGCATACCCTTCATGAGGATTGAAGCCTCTCCTGAGCTGACAATTCTTACAGCTTCTGCAGCTGCTTTCTCAGGGTCATCTGTATCCACGATCTCTATCCCTGACGGAAGTTTCTTCCCCAGGCTTGAAAGTGTCTCTTTAACGCCCGATACGGGACCGAAGACAACCACCGATGCCAGATCCTCCTCCACAGCGGTAATCAGGGCGTTCATAGAGGCAGGGTCATGCCCCATCGGAACGGACACTCTTGCATCGGAAATATCTTTCGCGGCCTGTCTGATTTCTAAGAAATTCTTGAACAAATCACCCTCCCTGTGAGCCGTTTATCATAGTATCGATATTTCACAGCTTACTTTTATTAAAGAAATGCAGTGGTCTCATGGCTGTCGGATTTTGTATTATGTAACCAGATTCACTCAAGGCCAAGGTGATAAGGATGGATAGGAATGATTGAATATTCCGATACCGTATCAGATGATCTGACAGAGGCATGGAATAAATGTTATGCTGTTCTTTTTGATTTTGACGGGGTTCTTGCGGATAGTGAGCCCTTTTTCAGAAAATCCTGGAATGCTGCCCTGGAACCGTGGGGTCATTCAGTTTCCCCTGAGGATTACTGGCTGTACTGGTCCTCTCTAGGTGAGGGTCTTAAAGGTGAGATCAACCGACTCGATCTTAAGGGAATTGATGTTGATCAGGCCGTTTCTTCTCAGAGGAAAATATATGAAGGTTATTGCAGACGAGGTGACATCCCGCTTTTCCCTAAGGTGCCGGAATTGCTTGCCATCCTTTCCTCAGAAGAAGATAGGTCTTCTCGACCCTGCTGTATTGCATCGAATACGCCTTCATCGCTAGTCAGGGCTATTCTACAGCCTTACATTCCGCAAATGCCTTATATTGTTGGAGGAGAAGGTTTAAGGAAAAAGCCAGCTCCTGATATCTTTCTGCTCGCTGCTTCAAAGCTGGGTGCGAGTCCCTCCGACACTCTTGTTTTCGAGGATTCGTGGAAAGGCATCAGAGCGGCGGAGGAAGGCGGGTTTCAGAGTGTTCTTGTGTTTAACAGCCTGAATCAAGGACTTGACATTAAGTCAAGATATGCAATTAACGGCATTGGATCTATTCTCACGCTCCTTGAAACAACAGAAAGGAATTGAGAGAGGAAAGCAGCATGCATCTTATTTTTGAGACTGATCTGCTCGCTATTTCAATAGTGGGGCTTCTTGTCGGGGTTCTGTTCTGTTTTTTCGGGAAGAAATTGCTTGGTCTCGTTATAGTCGTATTCGGATTTCTGATAGGTTACACTCTTGGTGCGCAGTTTGTCTTCGATGCTCTAAATAAAACCCTCAGCAGTTCACCCTGGATTCCATGGGTAACCGGATTAATTGCAGCGGGGCTTTCAGTGGTAGCCTGGAGAATATCAATGTTCTTCGCGGGCACGGTTATCGGTCTTTTTGCCGCGCGAAGTCTGTTTCCCGGAATTCCGGGCATTGGCCATTTGGGAATCGCTGTTGCCGCCGGAGTTCTTGCGCAGGTATACAGAACTCCTGTTATTGCATTCATCACCGCTCTGGGCGGAGGCTATGTTGCCGGATCTTCAGCTCTGGCTCTTCTTCAGCGGTTCGGCTTTGTCAGTGCAATTTCATCTTACACCGAGAACGCTGATGGCGGATTCATTATCGGGATAGCTCTAACCGCTATATTTACGATAACAGGTTACTTCTACCAGACAAAAGCGCTCAAGCAGTGACTGCTCTGTGTCTTGAATTGACAGAATTGTATATTGCTGTGTCTGAAAGAATAGTTTCTAAAAGCGGGAGGATTTAGTTGACTGAAAGATTGATCGACTATGGCATGGTTGCTCTGGTCATTCTTGTAATCGTCGGTTTGTTTCGACTATCGCGCGTTCTAATGAATAGAATGCTGAGTCGTCTTAAGAAAAAGTATCCTGTACTGACTGCTGACAGGCTTTTGGTGATTGGTTTCATTACTCTACTTGCAGGGATGATTTTTCTTCCTTTCATCACTTCTGTCTTTTCCTTCATTGATAACCGGCACCTGACCGGAGGAATGGTGTTTCATCTTCTGCTGGTTGCTCTATCGGTTATTCTCTTCAGTGTTGCTGAAGATCTATTCAGATTGTTTTCTTCTTATCCCCCCGATCGAAACTGGTCGCGAAAAAAGCATTTCCGCATCATATCCGTACCTCTTCTCGTATTCTGGGCTATTGGTTGCCTTTTCATCAGCCCTTTGTTCTACTCCGGCCTGACTGTGATTCTTGCTCTTTTCTACCTTTGCGCGCTTGCCTGCAGACCCTCCTCAAACGGCGGAGTTTCAGGGTCGGACTGATTAATGTCAGAAAGAAGAGTGCGCATACTCCACATAATTACAAAAATTGCTGTTGGTGGAGCTCAGATGAATACTCTCATTTCCACCAGGGATGTTTCAGAGAAAGGCTATCCTTCAGATATCCTTACCGGACCTGAAAGACCTTCTGAGGGAGATTTATACGACCTTGTCAAAAAGTGGAATCTAAATGTACTTCTGGCTCCTCATCTGAAAAGAGAGATCTCTCCATTGAATGACCTTCGCGCGTATGTGGAGATTCGGAAGATTATTGAAAAAGGGAATTATGATGTCGTTCATACACATGGATCAAAAGCTCGATTCCTTGGAAGGCTTGCCGCTGCCTCGTTCCCTGCAGTAAAAATTGTACAGACTGCCCACGGCTGGCCTTTCTATGATTCCATGCACTCTTTAACAAAATGGCTTTACATATCTCTTGAGAAGATCGGTTTCAGACTCGCTCACGCTAACATCGCTGTCAGCCCGAGAGATCGCGATAAAGCTGTCAGATACGGAATCGGATCCAGAGACACTTACAGGATAATTCGAAGCGGCGTCGATTTCGAAGAATTCAGAAAAGCAAGAGGCAGAAAATCCGAAGCAAGAGCTCTGCTTGATCTGCCGAATGACGGAAATGTCGTCGGATCCGTTATGCGCTTCTGTCAGGAGAAGGCTCCAGATATTTTTATTAAGGTCGCATCTGAAGTAATTAAGCACAAACCCGATGTTCTGTTTGTTATTGTCGGTGACGGTCCCCTTATGAAACAGACAGAAAAATGGATAGAATCGCACGATCTTCGAGATAAATTTCTTCTTATCGGGAGCAGAAAAGATATAGCGGAGATTCTACCTGCCTTTGACCTTTTCCTGATTACATCACGTACTGAAGGTCTTCCAAGGGCTTTGCTGGAGTGTCTTGCTGCCGGGATTCCCGTTGTATCCACCGATGTTGGCGGTATTCATGAATTAGTCGATGGAAAAAGAAACGGATTATTGTTTCCCGAAGGTGATGTTACCGCCCTTGCCGGCGGTGTTGTGAGGCTTCTCAACTCACCTTCGCTGTGTGCTGATCTGATGTCATCGGTAGATATTGATATAGAACCTTTTTCCGCACGAAGGATGGTCGAACAGCTTTTTGACCTGTATACAAGAATTACTTCTCCGGAGATGGACGTGGTTTTTCTCTGCGACAACGAACCCTTCAATATCCCGAAAACCGTCGCCAGTATTATCCGAAAAAAACCTTTCAACAGGTATACTGTCATCTCTCTCCCCGGACACGGCTCATTAAAAAAACCATCACTGAATTATAAGCGTTACTCAGCTCTGTACGGCCCTGTCGGCTTCTTTTTTGAACTGATTCGTTTTAGCCTTTATAAGACAGCTGTGTTATTCAGGCTGCCCACCCGGTTCTCGCATTCTTTGAAACAGGCAGCTTCAAGGGAACATGCTGATTACATAAAGTTAAGCCGGATTAATACCACCAGTTCTCATGATCTGCTTTCCAGCCTTGATCCGGATGTTTTTCTTTCTCTGGCATGTCCGCAGATACTTGGAGAAAGTACGCTTTCAATTCCCAGACTGGGATCCTGGAATGTACATTCGTCTCTTCTTCCGAAGAACAGAGGTATGCTGCCGACTTTCTGGTCCCTTTTCCATGGAGATCAGCCTGGAGTCACTCTTCACCGGATGGTGAAAAAGCTTGACGCGGGAGGAATCCTCCTTCAGAGACCTGTAGATGCATACATAGAAAACACATCGGTTCAGCAACTGCAGGTAAAATCAAAAACGATTGCTGCAGATATTACCTCTGAAGGGCTATCGATCATACAAAACGATGATTACGAGTTAATAGATAATTCTTCTGATAAAGCCTCGTTCAATTATTTTCCTTCAAAAACCGATGTTAATCGTTTCCTTGATATGGGTGGATCAATTAGAGGTACAAAAACAGCCAGACCCAGAGTTGCCCTGTCATTTGATATGGAGGAATGGTTTCAGACCTATGCCGCAAGAAGATGGTATCCACAGGACCAGTGGGATGATATGGAAGCAAGGGCGCCGGAAATACTGAACGGGATTCTTGAATTACTTAGCGCTCATCGAGCAAAAGCGACGTTTTTCTTTCTCGGATGGCTTCTTGAGCGCTATCCTGAACTCGCGCAGAGAGTTGTCCAGGAAGGGCACGAAATAGGCTATCATGGTTATCATCATCTGGAACTCTCCATGCAGACAAGAGATGTTTTCTGCAGAAACCTTGATCGTTTCCAGAATCTTGCATCTTCTTTCTCTATTCCTCAACCGGTCGGGTTCAGGGCTCCCAGTTTCTCTTTAACTTCCAGAACAAAATGGGTTGTTGATGAAATTGTTGCCCGTGGTTACAAATATGACAGTAGCGTCTATCCTATGTTCAGGCATCGTTACGGCATACCGTGCGCTCCGCTCTATCCATTTGAACTGAAAGGCGAGACGAATTCTATTCTTGAATTACCTCTGGCTTCCATTCAATGCCTTGGAGTTAAGCTGCCGGCAGCAGGTGGGGCTTACATGAGATTCTATCCAGGCGTTTTTCACAGAATGCTTCTCAGAGAAATCTCCAGAGCCGGCAGAATTCCTGTTTTGTATTTCCATCCATGGGAAATTGATTCACTTAATGTCTCAAATAGAATGAGCGCCCTCCAACGCTTCAGACAAAATCACAATTCGGGTGGAAAGACCACTGACCGACTCAAACGAATACTGAGAATCTACCGCGGCGTTACTCTTGACGAACTTGCCTGTGAAATGAAAGATGTTAATCTGTTAAAACTGGAATCCCTTGGCGAATAGAAGATAGAAAAAGCGAAGCCCGAAATGAAGAAATTCCGGGCTTCGCAAAACTTAAGAGTAAAAACTGTCAGGGAGCGTCTATTGCTCCAACAGGGCATGCTGGAACACATGCGCCGCAATCTATGCAGGCATCCTGGTCTATCGTGTACTTTTCTCCCTCGCTGATGGCGTCAACAGGGCATTCCGGCAAGCATGCTCCACAGGCGATGCAATCGTCATTTATTTTGTGTGCCATTCTTTTTCCTTTCCCATTCTGGATACGAACTTCTATTTCAACAATTACAGGTAAGCGACTATATCTATTGTGAAATATCCGGTCAACTTCATCAAACGCTACTCTTTGCTCCGGATCTTATTATAGCCAGTATTCTTTCCAGCTCATCAAGGCTATGGTAACTGATTTCAATTCTGCCCTTTTTTCCCTTGCCCCTGATTCTTACTCTTGTTTTAAGAAGTCGCTGGAGAGTTTCCACCAATTCCTTTTCCTCCGGAGATATTCCTCTTGTAATCGCTGCAGATTTCCTTTTCGTTCCTGCAACGAGAAGTCGGATTTTTTCTTCAAGCTGTCTTACAGACATGTTCTTCTTGAACGCTACAACCGCTGCCCTCTGTATGGCTGAAGTATCATCCAGACCCAGAAGAGCTTTTCCGTGTCCCATCTGAAGCTGCCCTTCCCTTAGCATTTTCTGAACCGAATCAGGTAAATCAAGCAGTCGCAAGAAATTAGCTACTGAGGACCTGCTCATACCTACTCGATTTCCCATGTCTTCCTGAGTAAGGCTGAACTCGCTTGACAGTCTCTTGAAAGCCTCAGCTTTTTCCATGGGTCCAAGGTCCTGCCGCTGGATATTTTCGACCAGAGCAAGAGCAAGCATCTGTTCGCTGTCAGCTTCTCTGATAATTACCGGAACTTTTTTGAGGCCTGCTTCTTTCGCTGCACGCAGACGCCTTTCGCCGGCAATCAGCTGAAAGCGTTTTCCCTCTTTTCTCAGAATGAGAGGTTGTATAATTCCCTGCGCTCTAATTGAAGCTGCCAGCGAAGCGATGTCTTCAGATCTCCATTCCTTTCGCGGTTGGAAAGGATTTGGATCTATAAGATTGATATCTACTTCTCTTGAATCAGCTATATAACTTTCATCGTCGATTCCAGGGAATATTTCTTCAAGACCTCTTCCAAGAGCTTTGCGCTTCCGTGTTGTCACCTTTGCAGCACCTCCGTCGCCAGATTGAGATAACTCGCAGCTCCTTTTGATCTAGCGTCATAAAGAAGCGCAGGCATGCCATAACTTGGTGCTTCACCAAGCTTTACGTTTCTTGGAATACATGTGTTGTACAGTATTGAACCAAGGTGCTCTTTAACGTCCTCAGCAACTTCCCGACTAAGTTTCAGCCTGCTATCGAACATCGTGAGCACAACACCGTTTATTGAAAGATTCGGATTCCATCGTTTTCGAATATTCTTTATGGTATTCATCAAATGGGAAAGGCCCTCAAGCGCATAATACTCGCTCTGTAAGGTGATCAGTACTTCTGTTGCAGCAACCAGAGCATTAATTGTCAGCAGTCCCAGTGATGGAGGGCAGTCAATGAGTACATAATCGAATCTGTCTACACTATCCTCAAGAGCTTCCAGGAGAAGAAACTCTCTCTCCTCCGCCCCTGCAAGCTCGATCTCGAGACCCGCAAGACCGCGAGATCCCTGCACAAGAAAAAGACCTTCTACTTCCGTTGATATTATCACTTCATCCAGGCTGCGTTTTCCGAGAAGAAGGGAACAGATGTCTTTTTCCGAGTCATTGTCCAGGCCAAATCCACTAGTAGCATTCGCCTGAGGATCAAAATCTATCAGCAGGATTTCTTTGTTATTCATCGCCATGCTCGCGCCAAGGTTGATAACTGTAGTTGTTTTACCGACACCGCCCTTCTGATTTGCTACTGCGATGATGCTGGTTTTATTCATATATAGCCCTTATCAAAACTAAATCACGCCGGACGGTCAATATTCAAGAAATCAGGAACAGGTTCGATACTGCACCAGAAACCCTGGTCGGTCAAGCGGTGGACAAGGTAAGTTTATGTACTTATTTCCTTTGATGAGTTCTTTGTCTGGTGGTACTCTATAAACCAGATTTGCCATTCCCTCTGTTTTCGTGCGAATCATTGAAAGAAGGACATCCGGCGATGCTACGGTTCTCGCTATGAACTGGTCTCCAAGAATGTCCTGATTGACTTTTTCAATTCTGGCAGGAATTGCTTTCGTACATTCCAGGTCAAGTTTTTTAATCACATGAGATAGAAACAGATGTCTTTTTCTTCTTGGTTCCAGGAGGATCATATCCATACCAAGAATTCCCAGTACAAGCCCGGGAAATCCAGCTCCGCTGCCTATATCAACAACTCTACGGTTCCAGTCGAGAAGTTGTATATATGATATTGATTCAAGAATATGCCTTCTCCATAACCTGCTGATTTCGAGGGGTCCGACCAGATTTGTTTTCAATGATCTCCGCGATAGAATATCAGCATATTCTATCAGTAACTCAGCCTGTTCATCTTTCAAATCAAAATCAAGCAAACCGCAGTCATTCTGCATCCTGTCTCTGGTCGGAAACGATTGTGCCAGCGAGGTCATTTCTCTTTTTCCCCTTTGTTGGAAGAACTGTTCCACGTGGAACGCTTTCCAGCAAGATACAGTAGAAGACCTTCAAGGTCAGTTGGTCTTATTCCGGGAATACTTCCTGCGTCAGCGAGTGTTTTGGGTTTTGCCTTTTCCAGCACTTCTCTCGCTTCCCAACAGATTTCATTTATCTCCATATATGATGGAATAGAACTCAAGCTGACAGATGAGGCTCTTCTTCTTGACTCATCGCGCCTCAGGCTTCGTTTAATATAGCCGCTATATTTCTCATCTAACATTACTGAAAAGATTGTATCTTCATTGAACGAAGCAAGCTCCGGAATCAGTTCAACCAGCCGCTCGGGTTCCGCTCCTGGCCTTCTGCACCATAATGCGGCCTGACATTCTTCAACTACACTCTTATCAAGGACTTTTTTTATCTTCACTGCTTCACTTATGCTGCCCTCGAGCATAAGCGATTTCCGTTCCGACAGAACACCCAGCGATTTTCCGAACTCAAAAAGTCTTCTGTTCGCATTGTCCTGTCTTATATGTAATCTGTTCTCGGCCCTTGATGAAAACAGTCTGTATGGCTCGTCCGTTCCTTTGGAGACTATATCATCAATCATAACACCCAGGTACGAATCGCTTCTCGAGGGACCAAGCAATTTGAACCCTTTTACTGCCCTCGCAGCGTTTGCTCCGGCCAGGAGTCCCTGTGCCGCGGCTTCTTCGTAGCCTGATGTTCCGCACATCTGACCGGCGACAAATACATTTTCAGTTCTTTTCAATCTTAAAGCAGGGGTTATTTCTGTATGATGAATAAATGAGTACTCCACTGCATAACCGTAGTCAGCGATAATCGCTTCTTTAAAACCAGGAAGCGATCGAACCATCTTCTCCTGAGCTTCAATCGGCAGGCTGCTTGAAAGGCCGTTCAGATAAAATATCCTTGACCTGTAACCCATTGGTTCAACATAAATATTGTGCTGTTCTCTTTCCGGGAACTTGACTACTTTGTCCTCATAACTGGGGCAATATCTTGGTCCTTTCCCGTCAATTCGTCCTGCAAGCAGCGGTGAGAGATGCAGATATTCTTCTGCCGCTTTCTTTGTGTTCCTGTTCGTTTTTGTTAAATAGCATATTTCTCGGTTATTTGATCGATCGCCTTCATCGAAGCTGAAGGTGAAATCTGTTTCTTCCTGCTCCTGGATGGAAAGCTCTCTTGTATCTACAGATGTTCTGACAATCCTGGGTGGTGTTCCGGTTTTGAAACGTTCCACGTGGAACAATCGTCTTTTTATGTCTTCATCGAGGCTATCAGCAGCTATATCCCCTATTCTGCCGCCCCTCCATTCGCTCTGTCCCCTGAAAAGCCTTCCCCTGAGAAAAGTACCAACAGCAAGAACAACTGTTCTTCCATGAATTACGCCATTCTTTCTGCACCTGATTCCTACAGGTCTGTCCGTATGTCCTTCCAGAGCAATAACTTCATCCTCTATTATCCCTATTCCCAGGGTGAGTAGGTTCTGCCTTTGATAATGAGCGTAGGCGTCTGCATCCGACTGTACTCTCGGACCCCATACAGCAGGACCTTTCCTCCTGTTAAGCATCCTGAAATGAAGCCCTGTTGCGTCAGCTGCTTTCCCCATGGATCCATCCAGAGAATCTATTTCTCGGACTAAAGTTCCCTTAGCTATGCCCCCGATAGCCGGGTTACATGACATTTCACCGATTCTGTCATATTTCGCGGTTATAAGCAGGACGCTACAGCCCATTCTTTCGGCGGCAAGGACAGCTTCTATTCCAGCGTGACCTCCTCCAACAACTATTACATCAACAGGATTTTCAGAATTATTCATTTTCCAACGCACATACTTAAAAGAGCTCTTTCCACGCTTAGAATCAGATTCTCTCCTTTTCCAAGGGTACTTCGAATCTCTCTTTCGGCTTCATTAAGATGCTCGGATGCTATGCCGAATTCATCTCCAACAACAAATTCCTCTGCTGCTAGAAGATGGTTTACAATTCTGTCCATCGCCCCGACGAGTGACATGTTTCCCGGAGATGTGGAAATCCATTCCTTCAACCCAGATATCCCTTCCCCTGTCAAGGACGACAATTTACCAATCTGTTTACTCTCTCCTGAAGGTTGTAATGAATCTGGGTTCAAATCACATTTGCTGGCTACTTTCAGGATTTCAGGAGATTTCCTTTTCAGTTCATCTGAAGGGCTTTCTCTGCCTTCCAGCGACATCCATACGACTTTATCACATGACTGTATTTCATCCAACACGTTTTTTGAAGCCTGTAGATCAAGTCCGTCTCCATCTGTTCCAGCTGTATCACACAGAAGAATTTTCCGTCCCCTGATCTCTATACTCTCTCTTGTTCCATCCCTTGTTGTTCCAGGACTCTCTGATACAAGAGCTTTTCCTCCTCCGACAAGCAGATTGAAAAGTGTTGATTTGCCTGAATTGACAGGACCCATTAAAAAAACTTTCTGACCAGCTTCTATACTGGTTGCTTTCAGTGTAAGTTTCTTTGCCGCTTTAAGTAATGACGAAAGCTCTTTAAGAATTACTTTTCTCTCCGAATCAAGGTGAGGTTCACCGAATTCGATATCTCCCTCAAGGAGTTCTTTTGCTTTTTCAAGCAGAACAATGAATTCCTCACATTCCAGCCCGAATCTTCCTGAAA
>DAOWAG010000429.1 GCA_030634715.1 Candidatus Aegiribacteria sp.
CAAGCAGCAGCACGGGACGAATATTATCAGATTCCATTTTGCCTTCCATCTGGTCAGTCTAGCCCGCTTGATATAATAGAATTATGCTTACGGTTATATGTGGAACTATACTTGCCGGCATGTATATTTCCGAGTGTCCCATTAGCGATTTGTGCGTAGCGTAGTTTAATTGATAACCGGTTGCATAGAATACTGTTTACCGGTAATGCTTGAGAAGGTGGAATCGAACATTGCATCTGAACTTGAGAACTGTACTTGGCTGGATACTGCTGTTTCTTATCCCTGCATCACTGCAGGCTTCCTTTGTTGAGCCTGAAGTAGATTCAATTACTGTTACTGGAGATATTCCAGTATCTCAGACTAAACTCCTTCACGGAACAGGGCTCAAGCCGGGATCCTCTCTTTTAAGGATCACACCGGTTGAAGTGCGGGATGGCATTGTATCGAATCTGAATGCAATCGGATATCTATCACCAATCGTTGATGTTCAATGGCCGGTTTGGGATGATGAAACAGCACTGGTAAGAATTTCAGTTGATACTGGAATGAGAAGCCTTCTCTCCGGTCTTGTTTTCAATGGAGTTACACTCTTTTCCGCTGATTCTCTCGCGAGTCTTTACCCAGGAGCTGCAGGTGAACCTGTAACACCTGAAGACACTCTTGCTTTCCGGAATGCTGTGCTGAACAGTTACAGTGAAAGAGGTTACATTAATTCCACAGTACATATCATCCTTCTAAGTCTTAGTGAGATTGAAACTCGCGCAGGAACAAATACAGGCAGCAGGGCGGTTGAGTGCGTAGTTGATGAAAACAACCAGGTTTTTCTGGGGAGTACCACAATTACAGGACTGGAGACCGTCCGTGAAAAGGTTATTATCAGGGAATTGCTGATATCACCTGGTGATTCACTGAATCTGGAGCTTCTCAGACAGTCTATCAGCAATATCTATGGACTTGGTCTATTTCAGGATGTCAGGTTCTCTTACAGTTCGAGTGAGAGTGACAGCAATATCGTCAACCTTGATATCTCTGTAAGTGAGAGCAAATATCGCAGAGTTGACCTCGGTACTGGCTATGTGTCACCATCAGCCGTCTTTGGAAGCGTAGCATGGCTTCACCCCAACATCATGGGTAATAACCAGAAATTGACTATAGGCATGTACATGATGGAATATTTCGGTTCCAGGGATGGACGGAAGATAGAACCCGAGATCATCTACGAAGAACCCTGGCTGTTTTCATCAAGATGGAAATTACAGTTGAAGCTTGGCTACCTCTACTTTTTCACTCCTGGTATCCGGCAGCGGAGCTATTCCATAACGACCACATTTGCCAGGGACCTTACCAGACACCTGAAATTCACGATCGGTTACAGCCTTGAATATGAGAAGTACAATGAGTGGTTTGAAGGCGCTTTCACTACTTCGGATTGGCGGACAACTTCCAGTATTATGTCAACTCTTGTGCATGATACGAGAAATCCGGTACTTGATCCCCTGCG
>DAOWAG010000329.1 GCA_030634715.1 Candidatus Aegiribacteria sp.
AGAACAGCCATCGCTTGGTCTTCGATATGTAGGCGTTTCAGCGGTTATCGCTAAGTCTTTTGCGAGAATATTCTATAGAAGCGCGATAAATCAGGGGCTTCTTCTTGTACAGAGTCCTGAAGCGGTTGAAGCCTATAATGAAGGAGACGAAGTCGAAGTCGATCCTGCAGGTGGCGTCATCAGAATAGGAGGCAGAGCATTTGATTTTCCCTCTCTTCCGCCTGAAATGCTCTCGATTCTTGCAGATGGAGGGTTGCTCAATCATATCCGGAAAGAATTTTCAGGAGGAAAAGGATGTTGAAGCTGATCCTGATTTTGGTTACACTGGGTATTCTTCTGTCAACTGTGCCCGATAGCAGTGCGTCAGATGGAATTGCTGTCAGCGCAGGTCCAATGATCTCAAATCTTGAACCCGCTGATGCCAGCTATGGAGAAAGATTTCTTACACCGGGAACTTCAGTTGGTCTGGCTGTGGATATTGATGCTCCGGGAATTCTGGATTTCAGAGTATCGGGAGAGTATTTCTGGAAGAATTCCTCTCCGACTGGATGGGATGGTGAACTCAGTGCTTTTCTCATTTCCATCATGCCGCTCGCTAGCTATCAACTCATGAAGGATTTCTCAGTCTTTGCGGGAGCTGGAGGAGTTTATATCATTGGTAAGTACAGTGGTTCTGATGATTTCGGAGAGTACGTTGAAGCTGATGGAAGTGCTGCAGGTTTTGGCTTCACAATCGGTGCTGAAGTTGTACTTGTAGGACCGATATCAGGGAGACTGGAATACAGACGATGCTTTGCTGACCTGAAGACAGATAACGCTGTCATTGATGGAGCTGCATCAAATGTTTATCCTGCTGCGGAGACTGATCTGAGTAACTCGCAGTTCTGCATCACATTTCCAGTCAGTATTTTCGGAAGTGAGGGGTCTGTTTTCTGAGATCGTTGACGTTTTTCGTGCTAACCATTAATATGTCTGGTTTCGGAGCCGGCGTAGCTCAGCTGGCAGAGCAGCGCATTCGTAATGCGCAGGTCAACGGTTCGATTCCGTTCGCCGGCTCCAGTCAACTTTTCAGGGATGATTTATGAAACCAATTGTGAGCGGTTCCGGCATCAGGGGTATATTCGGCAGATCTCTGACTGTCAGGAATGCCGCTGAATTCGCTTCCGCTTTCGGCATACTCGCAGGCAAAGGAAATATCGTTATCGGTCGTGACACTCGCAGAAGTGGTCCAGCAGTTGAAGCAGCTGTATCAGCCGGTCTTATGGCCGTTGGATGTAATCCTGTTCATCTGGGAATTGTGCCCACACCAACTGTTCAGCTTGAAGCAATGGATGATTCCGTCCGCGGGGGTATCTGTATCACATCCAGCCATAATCCAGGGGAATGGAATGCTCTTAAACTTATTGGATCCGATGGTGTTTTCCTGCGGAGCGCTGCTAGATCCAGACTTATGAGTATTCTTGATGAAGAAGTTAACTGGGCCGATTATCAATCCGTTGGAATTCCTTCTGAGCGATCCGGATCAATTGGGAGGCACATTGAAACGATACTTGATATCCCCTGGATAGTCTCCAGAGGGAAGCGTCTTAAGGTTGTACTTGATGTGACTGGTGGAGCAGCAGCTGTGTTTGCAGTTGAACTTCTGGAGGAACTTGGAATCGATTCCGTTGTCATCAATCCATTCATGACGCAGGCTGGTGATTTTCCCAGAGTTGCTGAACCGAACGCTGACAGCCTGAAACAACTGTCAGAAGCGGTTATCAGAGAGAGAGCGGACATCGGGTTTGCCTTCGATCCGGATGGAGACAGACTGGCAATAGTCGATGAGAACGGCAGAATTATCGGAGAGGATTATACGGTTGCTCTGGCAATGGATTATGTTCTTGCCCTTCGACCCGGAAATGCTGTTGTCAATCTTTCTACTTCCAGACTTGCTGAAGATGCCGCGGAAAGACACGGTTGCAGTGTGTTTCGCAGCCCGGTTGGAGAGGTGAATGTTGTCGAGGAGATGGAACTCCGGAATGCCCTTATAGGCGGTGAGGGGAATGGCGGAGTAATCGACAGGATTTGTCATGCAGGTCGAGACAGTGGTGTCGCGATGGCCTGCGTAATATCGTTCCTCAGAAGCAATCCAGGTGCAACCACAGGATCATGGGTAGACAGTTTTCCGTCTTATTCAATGTTCAAATATAAGACTGCTCTGACTGA
>DAOWAG010000209.1 GCA_030634715.1 Candidatus Aegiribacteria sp.
AGGGGACGGAGAGACGCCACCTCTACAAGCGTACTTATGCTGGACCTGGACAAATTTAAAGCTGTTAACGATACATACGGCCACCAGGCAGGAGATCAGGTGTTACTCGACTTCTCCAGAATACTTGTTGGGAAATGCAGATCATTTGACAGAATTGGGCGCTACGGTGGTGAGGAGTTCCTTATTGTACTGCCTAGAACTATTAATGAAGAAGCGGTTTTAATCGCTGAACGCATTCGACTTGAAATAGTGGAAATGAATCTGGATCACGTTATACAGGGACTTAAAATCACCTGCAGCATCGGAACCTGTTCAGCAGTTCTTTCAGTGCAGCATACATCAGCACTTGTATCTGCTGCTGATGCGTCTCTTTACAAAGCAAAGGAAGCAGGACGGAACTGCGTCGTATCCTGTACTCGAAAGGTACAATAACCCGTGAAATGGATTCTCTGAATTTTACATATAGTCAAATGACAGTTTTGCCGGATGAACCCGGTGTCGTAATCGGAATTCCATCACTGCAAAGAGGACACTCATCCTGAGGCCAACTCTCTGCTTTCACAGACAGCAATGCCTTATACGGTACTCCAATATTCATTGTTCCAGCTGTTCTATCCACGATAAGTCCGACTTGAACAACCTGGGCATCGAGTGATTCCAGTGCGCTTATCGATTCAATGATGCTGCCGCCAGTAGTAGATACATCCTCTATAAGCAGTATCCTGCTGCCCTTAACGAGATCCTTGAAACCTGATCGGATAGACATATTTCCATCACTGTCTCTCTGAAGAAACGCGAAGTTTTTCCCCATATGCAGTGCTGTGGTAAATCCGAAGACGATAGCCCCATATGCGGGGGCGCAAACCACATCGATCTCATCCTTCAGAGTATCCATTAGTTCGGCCATCATTCCACCGAGTTCATCGACATAATGTGGTTCCAGAACTATACGGATTTTCTCGAAGTACTCGCTGCCATGGCGACCGGATGTATACCTGAAGTGTCCTTCCAATAATGCGTTGCATGACCTGAGAATTTCGAGCACTCTACGTTCACTCAATTTGTCCTCCAATTGATAGTTTGATGTTGCTTATCTTTTATCAGCGCGAGAAATTGAAAGGATATGTTACCGGAAGAGGACCTTCATCCGCATCCACTGCACCGAACCTCCATGTTTCCACAGCTGCTGCAAGTTCGAGATCGAATGCAGGATTGAATGTGGTCGATTCAAGGATCGAGACATCCGAAACTCTACCGCTGGGTTCCACTATCATTTCAATAAGCACTGTACCTGACAGGATAGGGTCGGCACGAAGGTGTTTGTTGTAAATGAACGCCAAAGAACTTGATTTTGAGGAAAGAACTTCCATGATTTCTGTTGAAGTTCTGGAACTGTATGTTGAACCAGGTGCCGTCTGAAGAATTGTTTCATTGCCAAGGTTAATGTCAGAGAAAACCATTCGAGCCTGGATTTCAGAGGTTGTCACAATTGTCTGGTTGGTGTTTTCGAATAGTGTTGGATCTCTCTCCAGTTCCAGATTGCCGATGGACTCCATCTGCGATGCTACTCCTGTAGTGAGCGGTCCAATGTTTCCGAGGGAAGTCATTTGAATACCACCCTGGAGGAGCTCATTCAGCTGATCCGTGTTTAAGGATCCGATGTTTGTATCAGGGTTTGCATTTACTGCTTCCTCTGTTACTGCTTCCTCTGTTACTGATTGTCCGGATTCTTCAGGGAGAGTTGAAGATCCACCTGAGGCTTCTTCATTCACCTCAGGAATTAAATCCGGTTGAGATTCGATCGTTGTTGTATCCAGGAAGGCTACTTCGGTTTCAGAAGTAATAAGGGACATATTGTAACCTATTGTATGCAGCTGTCCGGGAAGAGTTTCACATAATATTACATCCGAATTGTAGCCTTCAGCAAGAATAGCGAAAGTGTAGGTCTGGCCTCCAATAAGGTTATCCTGGATGTATGGAGCAGTCCCGACATAATTACCATTCATAAATACGAGAGCTCCCTCAGGTTCTCCCTGGATAAGGACTGTAGACAGGCTTTCCTGTCTTACATGATCAAGCAGTTGTCTGATGGCTGGATTTTCCCAGGGACCAAGATCGTAATATGGATCAAGAAGGAGAATATTCAGGAAAGCTGATTCAGTTCTTTGAGGTTCACCTATTCCATAGTATGCAGCTCCAAGCCTGTGATAGGCTCGAATTTCTTCATCTAATGAGAGATCCTCCTCCTCAAGAAGGATCTCAAGCGCAGTAATACTTCCGTTCATATCACCCATCAGATAAAGCTCAATTGCCTGGTCTAGCGGCGTAATACTTACAAGGGATATGAACAGCGTTAACAATATATTTATCAACAAACCCTCCTAGCTGAAAAATGAAGCCAGTTATGTCCATCGTCAACAGACCGCTTATTCTATGTTTCCAGGTAGGATGCTCTGGTATTTGTATCAATGGTCTGGGAAATACTAACCCGGACTTAAGGTTGCCGGGTTGACGAATCGACGTTCAGGAACAATTGTTCTATTCTGGTGTTGATACAATATGAACTGGAGGTTCTTGCGAATGAATCGGTATTATAGAAGTATCAGAAACAGCAGAATTCCAATGCTTGTTTCTGCAATTATTGCTGCAATTATTGTCGCTGGATGCTGGAATCCATTCTCTCCTGATACCGGTGACCCCTCACCAGTGCAGTACTACACTCCTGTTGACAGCGCCTGGAAGGTTCTGAAGAATCTTGAATATGCCTACATCAGTAGAGATATTAATCACTACCTCGCGTGCTTCAGAAGCGATTTCGAGTTTCATCTTCTTGAGATTGACTGGGCTGACTACACTGGTAATGGCGAGATTGATGAATTCTGGGGTATCGATACTGAGGAGGAATTCCACATTCTGATGTTCAATGCAGTCTCCGCGATTGAGTTGACTCTCTCGGGAACCACGGAATATCCCTGGACCGGTGATACACTCCAGACATCGTATGCTTTGCCGCGAACCTTTGATCTTAAGGTCTACACCGACGGAGCTCACACAACCGGATTCAGAGCATCAGGTGAAGCTCTATTCGTATGCCGGGAAGATTCCACTGGAGAATGGTACGTCTGGCAGTGGTGGGATCAATCAGAAACCTGATACGGCAAATCCTCTTTCAGTGAAACTGATTTTCTTAATCCTTTTCGTTTGTTTTCATGCTATAGCGAGCGGTCAGCCATCCGAAGGCTTCGACGTATGGTGGGTATATTTTACGGACAGAGGGCCGAATCTGGAGAACAGACTATCCCTTAAAACTATTGAACTTATTGATTCCCCATCCTATG
>DAOWAG010000205.1 GCA_030634715.1 Candidatus Aegiribacteria sp.
ATGTATTAATGAGAATCTCAGCTCTTCGAGAATACTATTCTGATGAGTCGCTTATTGAAGAATATGTGACTTTACTGATCGACCGCCTGCAGAGCATCGAAGAATCTGAAGATGAGGAGGAAACGGATTTATGGACTCAATACGAACTTCCATTTGAACCTGACTCTGTTTCGTGCCCGGATACTATCGTAATAATGACAGATGTGGGAGACTTTACAGTTCTCCTATGGAAAAAGACAGCGCCGATAACATGCAGCAGTTTCTGGAACCTTGCCGAATCCAATTTCTATGACGGAATATATTTTCACAGGGTCATCCCTGGGTTTGTTGCTCAGGCAGGCTGTCCGGAGGGTGTTGGAACAGGTGGTCCCGGTTACGTTCTGCCTAACGAGCGAAGCCTCAGGCATTTCGGAAGAGGAGTGATCGGAATGGCTGACGCGGGATTGAACACGGGAGGCAGCCAGTTCTTTATCATGCTGGATGACCATGGCAGGCTGGACGGCAGGTATACCGCGTTCGGCATCGTATTGAACCGGACTGAACTTGACAGAATTACAGTCGGCACCAGAATCAGGGACGTAGTCTGTTTAGTCAAATAAATGCCGGTATATTAATATAGATACGCCTATAATATGTATATTAGATGAACAACGATCTTGCTCCTAATGTAAACTATCAGCCACTTGCCTGTGTATGTATCATTTGCTAGCTTCATGCTTGCTTTAGTTCAGGTACAGTTATCGCTTAATGGAGGATAAACATGGTCAGGGATATCAAGAAGATTCTCGTAACAGGTGCTCTAGGGCAGATCGGATCAGAGCTTACCGTTGAACTCAGAAAACGCTATGGCTCCGCTAATGTTATAGCGTCGGATATCAAATCTGATGAAAACAGCACAGTAGTGAGTGGAGGTCCATGGCGCATTCTGGATGTGACCGATATCGATGCTATATCCAATCTCATTCGTGAACAGAAGATCAATATGATCTTTCATATGGCTGCTATTTTGTCCGCGACAGGAGAGATGAATCCTCTGCTCTGCTGGAGAGTGAATATGGACGGTACCCTGAACATTCTTGAAACAGCAAGGGAAGAATCCGTTGACAAAGTAATTATTCCTAGCTCAATCGCTGCATTTGGCCCGGATACCCCCAGGGAGAATACACCTCAGAAAACCATTCTCCGTCCAAAAACCATTTATGGTGTGACAAAAGTATCCGGAGAACTCCTTTGCGACTATTACGTGGACAGGTACGGTGTTGATGTCAGGGGATTGCGCTATCCCGGAATCATCTCCTCGGAAACACCTCCTGGCGGAGGTACTACGGATTATGCTGTGGAGATCTATTACAAAGCTATTGAAGAAGGAAGATATACATGTTTCGTACGCAGGAATACCATGCTTCCGATGATGTACATGCCGGACTGCATAAAAGCGACTCTTGATCTTGCAGATGCAGAATTTGATAATCTTTCTCATCATAGTGATTTCAATGTGGGGGCTCTTTCCGTTACAGCGGGGGATATTGCGGAGAGTATAAAAAAATTCATTCCCGATTTTGAAGTTACTTACGAACCTGATTTCAGGCAGGAGATAGCTGATACCTGGCCCAGCAGCATAGATGATTCCATGGCCAGGAAGGAATGGGGCTGGGAACCTGATTGGGATCTTGATTCCATGACTGCTGATATGCTCGAAAAGCTAAAACAAAAACTTTAATAGATATCAGAGCGTATATTAAAATAATAAATTGACGAAACAGACTACTCCCTAAAGAGGTCTGGCCAGGATGACAACTTTGCAGGTTTCCCTGAATTCACCTGTATCGGTTGCTCTTGAGCTCAAATAGATGATGTAGCGTCCCACTGCGAGTCCCCTGCCAATATCACCGCATCCATCCCATACAACTACTCTTGAATTTCCGCAGATATCTCTGTTCAGTAGCTGCAGAATCAAGCGACCCTGTACATTGTAAATCTCAAGTGTAACTTCGTTTTCAGGGCTGTCAAAGTTCATCTCGATCGAGAGGAGATCGTCCCGCCCATCACCATCAGGAGAGAAGGGATTGGGATGGAATTCAAGGAATTCACCACTTGTGCTTCCCGCAGTGCAGCTGTTTTCATTCCCAGGTGTACCTCCTGACATACATCCGCTCCAGCTTGCCGGGTCATATCCATTATATTCCGGATCCAGCTTTTCAAGGCTTATTCCAATAGCAGCTCCCCAGTCATCATCGTAGGGTACGTAATCTGATACCTGATCTGTGGTATCTCTCAGAATCAGCTGGTCTGCCCATTCTTCTCCCTGTTGTGTACTGTTATTAAGTGTTGGCCAGCTTGATGGCTGTAAAAGGGGACATTCAACATTGACCCATAGTTCTCTGAATGCTGAAGAATCGGATACTATCACCGCAAAACTGTCCGGCTGGAGAAACAGTGAGTTATCGCAGAAAACAACCTGATCCCGCGAATCCTCGAATGTCCAGCCCGATAGCTGAACAGGATATCCGGATATGTTAATAATTTCAACCCACTCTGGTTCTCCAGGTGTCGGGCTGTACATTATCTCATTGAGTACTATGGATCCATGTGCATTCCAGACGCATGATGTCGTATCATCCGATGGGAAGGAATCTGAGGTGCAGATGGCAACAGAGAACAGAAGAATTTCTTCCTGACATGACACCCACTGGCAGTTAGCCTCAATCGAATCTGCCGGTGCAACAGTACCGCATACATAACTGTCAATCAGTTCATTTTCTGATGGGGTTCCACTCTGATCTGCGTCGCTGAAAAAAGCTATGGAGAGGTGCCCAGAGGGAATAGTATCGGTTCCTGAGTTTGTGAACAGTGCGGTGAGAATGGTATTTTCATTATCAGGTCCCATTGGCGGAGAGCAGCTCATAACGAGAGATGTCGCGTTCATGCCCTCTACGATGTATGGGGGAGGGGCTCCCGGAGTCGGGCCATCATTTGATGTGATCCAGTTCTCCTCAGCATCCGGTGCACTCAGATCCTTGCGCTGGGCGCTGTTGTCCTCTGGGTCGATGCCCTCCATGATTCCTTATTTGTGGACACTGCTCCTTTTGTAGGTATAAAGTATTGTGGCTTAAGCTGGGAATCGGCATTCTTAAGCACTCAGTATTATCTCTACCTCTATTATAACGACACTGAAATCATCAGGGAGTTGTATGATCTGGACATTCAGTGGATGGAGAAGGCAGCCAGAATTCATCCAGGGGGTATCGTCGACCAGGGCCTCAGCGATCACGAATCCCTTGAGCCAGTCCCGGTTGAGTTAACCGGCACGGGACACTATCTGCAATGTGCTCAAATTATGGAAGAATTCGC
>DAOWAG010000206.1 GCA_030634715.1 Candidatus Aegiribacteria sp.
AAGGCCCTGGGCCGTGCCTTGGACCAGGCCAGCACCATTGACTCCCGCTTAAAGGGTCAGCTGTCTTCAAAGGGAATGGGCACCTGTAAAGCAGCTGGTTCCGCTTTCGAGAGTATCCCAGGACCGCGCAGTTGTGGAAATCGCCAGGGGTTGCACCAGGGGATGCAGATTCTGTCAAGCCTCCCAGTTGAACAGACCGGTAAGGGAAAGACCTGTTGCTGAGATTCTTGAGCTGATGGATTCGATTTTAGAGTGTACAGGATGGGAAAAGGCTACTCTCCTCACACTATCGTTTTCAGATTATTCCATGCTGCCTGAATTGCTTGCAGGAATGGATACCATCTGCGCGAAGCACCATGCATTGTTTGGAAGACCCTCACTGAGACCGGATACTCTCAACAGACTCGAGGATAGTGCTGATATTACCGGAAGGATTACAATGGCTCCTGAAGCTGGCAGTGAATCACTCAGGAGAAAAATGAACAAACCGCTTGCAGATGAAATTATTCTGAGGGCTGCTGATACGATTTTCAGAATGGGAGCCAAAGGAGTAAAGCTCTACTTCATGGTTGGTCTTCCCGAGGAAACGCTGGAGGATGTCAGGGCTATTGGCAGGATCGCCATCGAAATAGGCAAGATTGCCAGGAGATATGGGCGCAATCCCCGGAAGAGTGTGACGGTAGCGCTGTCACCATTTGTGCCCAAGGCACATACTCCGCTGCAGTGGGTCGCTCAAATGTCCAATGAGGAGTTATCCAGTAGAATCAGACTTGTTCGAGGAATCTGCGGGAAGAAGGTTTCCATAAGCTGGAACAGCCCGCAGGTTGCTGCTGTGGAAGCGCTGCTTTCACTTGGTGATGACGGCGAATCAGCAGATATGCTCGAAAAGGCGGTTCTCAGAGGAGCCAGATTCGATGCCTGGTCAGATAATTTCAGATGGGATATCTGGAAAGAACTGCTGAACGAGTATGAGAATCTTCTGGAAAGAGTACATCAGGGAATAAAGCCTGGAGACACACTGCCCTGGGACTTTATTTCAACCGGTGTTTCAAAGGAATATCTTGCTTCTGAATTTGAGAGATACTTTAGGGGAATACCCACACCTGACTGCAGGGAGGATGGATGCACAGGTTGTGAAGCATGTTCGGGAGGTCCCCCCAGACAGCAAGAATCCACCGGGATTGAGCTGGAAACTACTGAACAGCCAAAGGATTCTTTTGCCGCTCTTAGAATTCGTTATTCAAAAACCGGGCTAGCACGGTTCTCCTCTCACCTTGATATGGTCAGGATGTGGAGCAGGGTTGTAAAGAGAGCGGATTTGCCTGTTTCCTATACAGATGGTTATGTTAGCAGGCCGAGAATGCATTTTGGACCTGCTCTTCCTCTTGGTATGGAGAGCATTGCCGAGTATGTTGATATACAGCTTTATAAAAAACCGCTGGAAGATACTCGCAGACTTCTTAATAAAGTACTCCCTGATGGATTCAGGATAGAAGAGACATGGCTTATCAGGGTGAGGGATTGTGATCCGGATGCGAATGCGGTCGCAGCTGAATATGCTGTACAGTCAGGAGATGTAGAGTGGACACCTGACACCGCGAATATAATTGTTTGCTCTCTGCAGGATATGGATCCTGTTCTGAGCGCAGAAGTGAAAGATGATTGTTTCGTTGATCTGGTAACAGAAACAGGCAGTAAGGAATCACGTCCGGACTTATTATTAAACCGGATTCTTGATTATCCTGCCCGAATTCAACGAACAAAGTTATATGTGACTGCTGATGGAAAAACATCATTGAGAAGTCACAGTATAGATCTGGAGAAGATATTTTTTGAAAATTGATTTTATAATTAATTCTCATCCCGAAGTAACAAGAATTGCGGTTCTTGAGGATGAGAAACTCATGGAACTTATTGTTGAAGGTGGCAGAGAACGCAGGCAGGTTGGGAATGTTTACCTCGGGAAGGTTAATGCTGTTCTTCCCGGCATGCAGGCGGCTTTCGTTGACATTGGAATGGAACGCAGCGCTTTCCTTCATGTCAGTGATATTCGAACGAGTGCAAATGACACCGAGAAATTTGCCAGATCCCTGGCGAGCGGTACTCCTCTGGTTACGAAAGAAGTACATGATTCCATTGAAAAGGTTCTGAGGAAAGGGCAGGATATTCTTGTTCAGGTAACCAAAGAACCTATTGGAACAAAGGGAGCCAGGGTCAGCACCAGGATTTCCATTGCCGGGAGATACATAGTCAGCATGCCAGGTGAAACTGTCACCGGAGTTTCCCGGAAGATAACTGACAAGCGTGAAAGAGGACGCCTGAGAAAGATTGTGTCCAGTGTCATTATACCGGGGTATGGAATTATCGCAAGAACAGCCGGGATCTCCCATGATGAAAAAGCGTTCCGGTCGGATATGAGTAGGATAATTGATCGATGGCGCGAAGTTGGTCAGCTGGCTCTTAAGAGTAAGGCTCCGATGCTTCTTCACCAGGAGCACGATGTTATAACAATGACCATGCGGGATCTTGTCACACCGGATACAAATTCTATTGTAACCGATTCAAAGCAGGTGGCGAGAGAAGCCAGGAAATATTTAAAGACTTTTGCCAACAATATGATGGGTAAAGTCAAGTACTACCGAGGGAAGAACCCCATCTTTGACCACTTCAATATTGAGCAGGAAATCTCAGGAATCATGGCTCGTGAAGTTCCATTGAAAAGTGGCGGATCACTTGTCATTGAACACACTGAAGCTCTCGTTGCTATTGATGTAAATACGAAAAGATATGTCGGTAGAAAGAAACAGGAAAACACCATTCTCAAAACCAACATGGAAGCCGCAAGGGAAGTCGCACGGCAGCTTCGTCTGCGGGATCTGGGTGGAATAATCGTAATTGATTTTATTGATATGGATATATCAGAACACAAGGATAAAGTACTGAACACCCTCAGAAGTGAACTCGGGAGGGATCGTTCTCCTACAAAAACATCGCAGGTCAGTTCTCTCGGACTCGTCGAAATGACGAGAAAAAGGGTTAGACCCAGTGTCTTCCAGTCACTCTCCGAACCCTGCACGAATTGTGGCGGTAGTGGAAGAGTGCTGTCAGTTGTGTCCACTGCGACTGCACTTGAACGTTTTATCGAACGGGCAGCGATGAAGAAGAAGCATAAGAATCTGGTAATCTCAGTGCATCCAGATATTGCAGCATATCTTCATGAGAATGATGGAAAGAGAATGGATCATATAGCATCTATTTCTCAGCTGAGTATAGAATTTCGAGAAGACAATAAGATACAGGTGGATGAATTCAGAGTCTACTCAATTGATATGCATGAAGAAATAACTGATC
>DAOWAG010000155.1 GCA_030634715.1 Candidatus Aegiribacteria sp.
GCGCCGCGGGGACAATCATCGCAGAGAGAAGACAGAAAGACAACAGCGGACATACCGGCAAGGAGGAGTACAATTACTTCCTTGCAGTGATCTTCCCGAAGAGTCAGATGAAAATCCTGCCGTACAACAGGGTTGTTGCTGATCTGAATGGGAATACTGTCGATGAATTTGTTGACAGAGTTAAAGAGAATTTTTTCATATCAGAGAATTCGGATCCGTCACCTAGTCAGAAGCTTATGTACTCCATGTACCTGGACGGTAAATGGTACAGTCTTGAGCCAAGGGAGGGCAGCTTCTCTGCTAATGATCCAGTAAAAAGCCTTGACGCGAGCATTCTCCAGGAAAACCTTCTGAATCCTGTTCTTGGAATCGAGGATCCGCGCACCAGCGATAGAATTAAATTCGTCGGAGGAATCCGTGGAACGGAAGAGCTGGAGAGACTGGTGAATTCCCAGAAGTATTCTGTTGCCTTCTCTCTATTCCCTACTTCAATTGATCAACTCATCAATGTAGCTGACAGCGGTAATGTCATGCCTCCAAAATCCACCTGGTTTGAGCCTAAACTTCGGAGTGGAATGGTGGTACACGTACTGTGAAGAGAAAGGTCTTCATTGTTCTCATATTCTTCCTTGCCATGATGATTGCATGCGGGGAAGAGGATGGCGCATCCAGCACTGTGAAGTCATTTGCTGCGGCAATTGCTGATTCCAGCTATGCTGAAGCATGGTTTTTAATAACACCGGTTAGTCAGCAATGGTTCGATTCAACTGCATCCATACTTCACGAATTCGGCTGGACGGAATCCCGGGAAGCTGCATGCCGCCTTGCGGGAGACATGACGGAAGAAGAATTCCAGAACCTGACAGGTCAGGATCTTTTCGCGAGGATGGTCAGCAGCTCTTCAGATGCACATAATCTCAGTACCAGTATAAAGTCTGTCAGTTATCCTGACAGTATTGTCTGTGTAGTTGTCGTCAGAATTGACGATGGTCTTCAGGAGGTTATCGTCAAAAAATTCGGAGAGAGGTGGCTGATTGATCTGACCAGCCTGACTCCTCCGTTTGAAGGGGGAGAGTAGTATGGATGGAAAGAGTAGAGGTTTCATTATTTTCGCATTTCTTTTCGGGGGAGTCGGAATACTCTTTCTGCTCTGGGGTCTGGGAGTATCAGTCGGCAAATGGTGGCCGGCTTTCTTCACAGCGGTAGGACTCGCTTCATTAGCACGTGGATTACGTGAAATAGCAAATGTGATATTAGGTTTGCTTCTTATAGGCTGGAGCATCGCAGGAATAATATGTCTTCATGCAAGTGAGCTTGAGATCGATCATGCCCTGCCATTCTTCATAGGAGCATTCATTCTCTGGATTCCACTGGCCTGGCTTTTCGGAAAATTCCTGAGTACGGATACAAAGTAACATTATCAGTTCGGTTGATTTAGCAAAGACTTGTGGTTCGCTATATGAGCGTCTCCGGCATAGACTTTACGGAGATTTCCCGAGGAAAGCTTCATCATAAGGGCTCCGTCTTCTGATAGTCCTGTGGCAATACCGGCAATTGTTTCCGCTGGTGTTTCTATTTTGATCTGCCTGCCAATCAGGAGAGAGTATCTTTCCCACTCTTCCATATACTTCTTCAGATTCCGCTCCTGCAGCCATTCCTGATAAATTACCTCAAGTTCCTCCAGCAGAGATGCGGATAGCTTGATTCTGGAATAATCCTGATCCGATTCTATTTTTAGTGATGTAGCAATATCTGAAATGCAGGGATGCATTGTTGTCACATTCACATTTATTCCGATTCCCACAACTATATGTTGAATCCGATCTGTGTCGGACTTCATTTCGCAAAGAATCCCGCACACTTTCTTCCCATTGCACAGAATATCGTTAGGCCACTTGATCTGAAAAGTAAGACCGGTATTCAATTTTTCCAGAGCTCTGACCGCAGCAATAACTGAAATCAGAGGGATTTGTGAAGCTTCTACAGGTGAAACGGATGGGCGAAGAATGACAGACATATAGAGATTGCATTCGGGAGGAGAGAACCATTCTCTCCCTCGTCTTCCCCGTCCACCGGTCTGGGAATCGGCTGTAACCACAGTTCCATGAGGTGTTCCATCGGAGGCAAGAAGCATGGCAATATTGTTTGTGGAATCTATTTCCCTGTGAAAAATAATTCTTTCCCCAATGGTCTTTGAACTGAGAAAACAGTGAATCTCCTCTTCAAATAGCTGGTCGGGGGATGAAGCAAGATGATAGCCTTTGTTAGGAACAGCATCTATTACATATCCTGCTTTTCTCAGGCTCCGAATATGCTTCCAGATTGCGGCACGGGTAATTCCGAACTCTGTTGATATTCTCTGGCCTGAAATGAAACTGGTATTTGATCGCAGCATTTCCAGAATTCCACTCGAGATTTTATTCATTGTTAGTACCCCACACAAACCATACGACGGTCAAAGAAATAACAAAAAAATAATTCGCTCGAACAATTAGAAGTAGAATCTAAATTGTCAACCTTCAATACTGACGCAGTTGACGTTAAGCGAGACTAACCTATTCTTTCTAGCGGTGAATGTAGGGTTAGTCTATGAAAATTGGCTGCATAAGGTAAAGAATCTGTTCCGGACTGAATAATTCCAGAATCTCTGATGTGATTCCGAAACCGGGTATTTCGAGTGAACCTGGGAAAGAAGGAGTTGGATATATCCGTATACGAAGTTCCTCATCCGGATCTATTCCTGATATTCCCGCTGCGTAATGAACAGCTTCAACTACCCCGCCTATTTCATCCACAATTCCTATCTCGACTCCGTCGATTCCGGACCAGACTCTGCCCTGAGCGATAGAATCAACTTCCTCAAAGGTCATCCCCCGACCTGAAGCCACAGTTCCGACAAAGCGGTTGTACCCATCCTCCATCAGGTCGAAGGCTCTGCCTCGTTCCACGTCCGTATACGGGCGGAAGTAACTGGACATGGATGCCATTGGACCTGTCGTTACTTCTTCAACATTGATACCGAGACTATCTAAAAGCACTCCAAAAGAGAATTTTCCGGAAATTATCCCGATAGATCCTGTTATCGTCATTCTGTCTGCGAATATTCTGTCAGCTCCGCAGGCTATATAGTAACCTCCGGATGCGGCAACGCCGCCCATGGAAACAATCACCGGAATTTCTTTCCTGATTCTTTCTACTGCATGATGCATATCATCACTGGCGAGAGCGTCACCGCCGGGAGAATCTATCCTCAGAACAATAGCCCTAACACCAGTCTGCGACGCTGCAGTCCGGAGAGCTTCACAGATAGATTCGCTTCCCATACTCCTGCCAAATGGGAATGATGAACCACTGGATCCTGTCATGATGTATCCGGTAGCGACAACAACGGCGATGTGGTTATCAGGTCCCCAGACCTTGTATTCAGGTATGAAAGAAGCGTACTCTTCAATGGACACTGTTGTGAAATGCCCTCCGAAATCTTCTCTTGCCAATTTCTCAACTTCATCCTGGAAAGAGACCCCATCAACCATACCAGCGGTAACAGCTCTATCAGCTGAATACGGACCGGCGTTCATTATTACATGAAGTTGAGCGGGTTCAAGACCTCGTCCATTAGCTACACCTGCTATTAATTCTGTCTGCAGCGACTCGAGCAGGCTTGTCGTGGCTCGTCTCTGAGCGTCGGACATGTCGGATCTTGTCAGCATATCACTTGCACTTTTGTATTCACCGATATGTAACAGATCAGGATAGATGCCGATGCGGTCAAGAAAATCTCTCAAGAAGAAAGCTTCGGAGGAAAGACCGATGAACGCAACGCTTCCGGATGGGTGCATCCAGATTCTGGTTGCACAGGATGCAACATAGTATTCAGCGTTACTGCCATTTTCCAGATAGACATAAACCTTTTTACCAGATCTAATTATCCTGCTGAGAAGTACGCGGATCTCTTCAGCCTGAGCAAGTGAACCAGCAGATCCTCTGATATCCACTATCACTCCGGATACGGACCCGTCGGTAGCAATTCTGTCGAGTAGAAGGGCCATATCGGTGAAACAGGATTGAGTCCCGCTGAGGAAAGGTCTTTGCCGAAGCTCATCCATTTCCCCCATTTCAAAACGCACGAACCTGGTAGAAGGAGTGAGCAGGTTCGGACCAGGTTCAGATGAGAAGATAAGATCAGCCCTGGATCCAGTATAAGAGTAATCC
>DAOWAG010000384.1 GCA_030634715.1 Candidatus Aegiribacteria sp.
CAGGCACAGGGAAAGCAAGGCAGAAGAAGAGGAAGAAATACAAAGAGGAGAAGCAGGAACGACAGATTACTGAGGATGCCGGGACTGATGAAGCCTTTCTGGTTCGCATAACCGAGTACACAAGTCCTTCTGAATTGGCCGAATTGATAGATATTCCTCTCAGTAAGGTTATCGGCAAATTCATGGAGCTCGGAGTGATGGCTACAGCAAATCAGAGACTTGACGTTGAGACTGTTACTCTTGTAGCAGATGAGTTCGGGTTTGAAGTGGAAACGGTAGAGAGTTATGGCGCGGAAGAGATTGAAGAGAAGCGCTTAGGCGTAGACGGAACTGAAGTTTCCAGATCACCAATAGTTACTGTTATGGGACATGTTGACCATGGCAAGACAGCACTCCTGGACAGAATAAGATCCACAAATGTTCTCTCAACGGAATCCGGTGGAATAACACAGCATATCGGTGCATATGTCACAAGTCTTCCTAATGATCGAATGATTACATTTATCGATACACCTGGACATGAAGCCTTCACAGCCATGAGAACCAGGGGCGCGCGGGTGACTGATATTGTAGTACTTGTTATAGCCGCAGACAGCCGGGTCATGCCTCAGACTGAAGAAGCCATTGATCACGCAAGAGCTGCAGGAGTTCCCATTGTTGTGGCAATAACCAAGATTGATCTTCCAACCGCGAATACTGATTTCATTAAGAAAGATCTTGCCGCTCACAACGTACTTGTTGAAGAATGGGGCGGAGACATCCTCTGTTCCGAGGTTTCTTCGATCACCGGTGAGAATATTGATGATCTGCTGGACAAGCTGATGCTTCAGGCAGATATGCTTGAATTGACCGCATGCCCTGACAGACCTGCAAAAGGTACAGTCCTTGAAGGTGAGATTGATCCCCGCAGTGGAACTGTTATCAACATCATTGTTCAGGACGGCACACTCAAGCTTGAGGATTATTTTGTAGCCGGGCGATTCAGCGGTAGAGTTCGGGCTATGTATGATGAGAACAAAAATGAACTTAAAGAAGCAGGTCCAGGATATCCTGTACAGATTCTGGGCTGTTCATTTGTTCCTGATGCAGGAGAATCGATTGTAGTAGTTGATTCCGAACATGAGGCAAAGAAAGTCACCAGAATACGTCAGCTGGTTCAGCGAGAAAGAGATCTTCACGCAGGCAGAATGATTTCACTCGAGGATTTCTGGAAGAAATCCGGTGAAACCGAAGGTGAACTCAACCTGATTATAAAAGCAGATGCTCAGGGAACAGCAGAAGCCATAGTCGATACTCTCAGCAAGCTTGGCAACGATGAAGTATCTGTTAACATCATCAGGAGCGGTGCAGGTGGAATATCGGGAAATGATGTTAATTTAGCAGCAGCCTCAAATGCGGTGATAATCGGTTTCAGAGTCCGACCGGATGCAAGGGCGCGTGAAGAAGCTTCAGCACTCGATATTGATATTGCCATATTCAGTGTGATTCATCAGGTTGAAGAAACTGTAACCAAAGCTCTCTCAGGTCTTCTTAAACCTGAGCAGAAAGAAGAATTTCTTGGTTCAGCGGAAGTCAGAGATCTCTTCAAAGTACCTAAAATTGGCGTTATCGCAGGATCATATGTTGTCAATGGTATTATCAGAAGAAATGCACGAGTGCGTCTGGTCAGAAATGGCGTGGATATATGGTCAGGAAGTATCAGTTCTCTGAAGCGATTCAAGGAAGATCGCAAAGAGGTTAAATCAGGTTTTGAATGTGGCATTGGTCTTGCGGGATACAATGATATCAAAGTTGACGATGTTATCGA
>DAOWAG010000396.1 GCA_030634715.1 Candidatus Aegiribacteria sp.
TCAACCAGAGATACAAGCAGTGGAGTTGGTTGAGCTATTACTCTTTTCACTGAATCGAATGATTTCAGCGCTTTCTGGTAAGCACCGCTGGAGATTGTGCCAAGTGTTCCAATTACCCCTACGATTCCAGATCTGGTTACCTCTGATGCCGCACTGGCTCCAGGCTCAATGACACCAATAACGGGAACATCAGCAAATTCACTCAATGCCGGAAGACTGACAGAAGAAGCTGTATTGCAGGCAGCAATCAGGATTTTGACATCCTTCCCCAGCAGGAATTCCGCAGCCTCGATTGAGAAGCGGATTACGGTTTCAGGGGATTTTGGTCCGTACGGAACTCGAGCCGTATCTCCAAAATAGACTACTGATTCGCCCGGAAGCAGATCGTTCAACGCTCTAACAACTGTAAGTCCGCCAACTCCCGAATCGAAAACTCCAATTTTACCGGAATTCACTATCTGAACACTCCTTTGACTCCTCTGAGAGGTATACCCTCCGGATATGCTGAAAGGACGTTACCCGCAACAAGAGGAAAAAGACGGGTGAAGCAGATGAATCTGCTCTCAATAGTAAGTTTCAGACCGCTGAGATCGGCTTCAGACGGCAGATCAACATATATCGTATCGAATTTGGTGAAAACATAGACATGATCGATAATGTCACTTTCCATTCCGGATTGCTCAGCCCACTTCCTTATCAGAAACTGAGCTTCAAGCGGTTTGTAAGCGAGATTGGGCGCAGTCGGAAGAGAATCAACAATAACATCCGATGATTCCGTTACATAAATGGAGCATGGTGACAGCGGCCAGGATGCTTCAGGTCCCTCAGGAAGGGCTTCTATCTCAGGCAGTGCAAATGTGTCCCCCTCATTCCAGAGACTATCCGGAATGATAGAATATCCTTCATCCTGATCTGCGTCGATATCCACCTGCTCAAATCCGATGGATTTGTTCATCATTTTCATACCGAGAGCTACTACAAGGGAGATCAGTAGAATTATGCCTGCAATTATACCAATCCGAATCAGAATGAATCTGCTCTCCGGATTATTCAATCTGAACATCTTTATCCTTCCATCATTGTTCTTCTGCAAAATTCAGAACAGCATCTACAATAGCTTCCGCAGCGGCAAGACGGAAGTCCAGTGTTTTCAGCACCCGTTCTTCCTCCGGATTAGAAATAAACGCAACTTCCACAAGCACAGAAGGCATCAGAGCACCTCGAAGTACATAGAAACCAGCCTGTTTAATGCCGCGGTTTACATGGACAGGGAACATATCCCTCAAACTTGCCTGAATTGCATCTGCCAGAGAACTGCTTCTTTCCAGATATATGTTCTGTGCGATATCAGCGAGAAGAAACGCAAGAGGGTCATCAAAAACAGGATCACTGATATCATCATACTCTACCACACTGTTCTCAAGCATCTCTACAGCTCTGCTGTCATCGGTCCTGGCGCGGGATAGAAAGAAAGTCTCGAAACCGTTTGCCGCAGCCCTTGTGCTCGCGTTGCAATGAATTGAGATGAATAGATCCGCCCTTCTCGCATTTGCCATGCGGGTTCTCGCACCAAGTGATACGTAGCAATCCGTGCTTCTGGTGATAACAACATCAAGTTCCGGTCTGCGAATATTCAGAATGTCACGTACAAGCAGTGCGATTTCAAGAGTTCTGTCTTTTTCATAAGTCCCGTCCGGGCCAATCGCTCCAGGATCTCTTCCACCATGCCCGGGATCTATTACAACACA
>DAOWAG010000293.1 GCA_030634715.1 Candidatus Aegiribacteria sp.
ATTCAGAACCCAGTCCGCCAGAACCTCATCATCATCTATCTCGGACAATTGTTCAAACATCAGAAGCATATCATTTCTCCTGAAGACGAGAGTGGCTTCTTCAATTTCAACAATGATGCCACATATATCCCAGCCCCCGATAATACTATCGGTAACTGTGTAGAAAACACCACCGTAATGTTTGAGCAGTGAGTCACCCTGAGTCAGTGTACCTGATATACTGATGATGACCATACTGTCCTGTAATTCAGCAGATAGAACGGGAACGCCAATTGATAGAAGGTCTTCAGTAAGTTCTCCAAATGATACAGATACAAGAATAGTAATCACGAGAAGACTTTTCAACACGAATCCTATCTATAACGGACTTCTGAAATAATACTGAGTTAACCTACAACGATGATTACTGTTGGAAAACCCCCTACCATTCCCGAGGGCGGCGCTTCAGCTAATTCTGATTGAGATCATGATTGCTTATCAGTTCACGCTGAACGGGTCATTGAAACTCGCGGTCAGAATCTCTATATTTGCGGTATGATGAAAAGGTTATCAGTCATTCTCTACATGTCAGTTCTGCTTATTATGATCTGCTCTGCAGAGGCGCAACAACTTAGTGATTCCTATCTTGATGTTATAGTGAATTTTGACAGAGAGATGGCAGGACTGCTTGATGCATATCTTGAAGCTGTTCCGGAGTGTCCGATCACACCGGAAACACCAGTAAGAATGTGGCTTCTCGACGCTGCATGGCTCAGAGCCGCTGCTGCGTTGGATACCGCTGAAACCTTGGATATCCACTTAAACAGTTCTTATAATCTCGCGGAAGCCTGGACAAGTTTTCTCAATTCATCGCAGCAGTATCTGAATGTCTTCAGAACTATTCAGACAACCTACCACGAGGACATCCTGCCAGATAGCGAAGTATGTATTGAACTTGAAAATCAACTTCTTGAATATGACTCTCTCTGGAGTCTGGAAGAGGCAGTCTTCTTTGAACTGCTTGCAGAAGAGGAAAAAATATGAATAAGACAAGAACCGAAGGAACCTGGGAGGCAAAGGCGGGACTAGCCCGCATGCTCAAAGGCGGCGTAATAATGGATGTCGTTACTCCGGAACAGGCTGAACTCGCACAGGCTGCTGGAGCTGTCGCCGTAATGGCACTTGAAAGGGTTCCTGCCGACATCCGCGCTCAGGGCGGAGTTGCCAGGATGTCTGATCCGGACATAATAAAGAGCATTCAGAAGATTGTTGATATTCCGGTAATGGCCAAATGCAGAATAGGTCATTTTGTCGAAGCTCAGATTCTTGAAGCGTTGGACATTGACTATATTGATGAATCGGAAGTGCTTACACCTGCAGATGAAAGAAATCATGTGTACAAATTCGATTTCAAAGTACCGTTTGTCTGCGGAGCTACAAATCTTGGTGAAGCCCTCAGAAGAATTGGTGAAGGCGCCGCTATGATCCGGACAAAGGGTGAAGCTGGTACAGGGAATGTCGTTGAAGCTGTCAGACATGCAAGATCCGTTCTTGGATCAATAAGGAAACTGAAGGTTACTCCTCCCGAAGAACTTATGGCAATCGCAAAAGAGATGGGCGCGCCATATGACCTTGTGCAGTATGTACACGAGAACGGCTGCCTGCCTGTTGTCAATTTCGCGGCGGGTGGTGTTGCTACTCCAGCAGACGCGGCATTGATGATGCAGCTCGGAATGGACGGTGTTTTTGTAGGTAGCGGTATCTTCAAAAGCGGTAATCCTGAGAAACGAGCGAAGGCTATCGTCGAAGCAGTGAGCAGGTTCAATGATCCTGCAATACTGGCTGATGTTTCGGAAAACCTCGGAGAGGCCATGGTTGGTATTAACATCTCCACCCTCCCCGATGAAGAACGTATGGCTGACAGGGGTTGGTAAACCAGGTGCAATCCGTCGGAGTACTTGCGCTTCAGGGTGGTGTAGCTGAGCACGCTGCGATTCTCAGAAAGCTCAACTTCAATGCTGTTGAAATCAGGACACCGGACACGCTGGATTCAATTTCCGCATTAATCCTTCCTGGAGGAGAATCAACAACTCTTCTTTTCCTCATGAACAGATGGGGACTCACTGAACCAATTCAGAGGATGGGGGAGAATGGTTTTCCGATTTTCGGCACATGCGCGGGTGCGGTACTGCTTTCATCGTCCATCATCGAAATGGAACATGAGATCAAACAGGAGAGTCTGCGTCTGGCTGATGTAAAAGCGATTCGAAATTATTTCGGCAGACAGACCAGGAGTTTCATAGAATACCTGTCCATTCGAGGACTTGAAAACACTTTCAGAGGAGTCTTCATAAGAGCTCCACTGTTGCAGCCACTCTCTACGGAAATTGATGTGCTCTGCAGTGTGGATGATGGTCCAGTACTTGTCAGACAGAATAACCTGTGGCTCTCATCGTTTCATCCTGAACTGACTTCCGATGACAGACTTCACAGACTTTTCCTAGAGGAATCAGGTCTGCTTGGCAGGGA
>DAOWAG010000046.1 GCA_030634715.1 Candidatus Aegiribacteria sp.
AGAGGGTTATGCAGTATACTGCCATCAAGGGAGAGCAAGCTCTGCTCGATGCTATAGTGCTGTTTCTGGAAAGAGACAATATCCGGATTACAGACGAAAACATAGTTGTGACTTCTTCCGGACAGCACGGGCTCGATCTGACCGGCAGACTTTTTCTGAATCCCGGAGATATAGTTCTTTTTGACCGCCCGACTTTCGCGGGAGCAATTGTTGCGTTTCAAATGCAGCGTCCCGAGTTTGCTGGTATTGATATACAGGATGACGGTTCGGATATTGAAGGATTTAGAAAGAAGATTGATACCTTCGGAGAAGAGGGCAGGAAGCCAAAGTTCATATATGTCGTACCCGATTTCCAGAATCCTTCCGGTATCACCATGAGCCTCGAGAAAAGGTTTGCGCTTATTGATCTCAGCAGGGAATATGGCATTCCCATTCTTGAGGACAGCCCCTACAGAGATTTTCGATACCGTGGTGAGACTATCCCATCCATCTACTCACTTGATCAGGAAGATGGCGGCGGAAATGTAATAGGCCTGTACACCTTCTCAAAACTCTTCTGTCCCGGTCTCAGAGTAGGATTCAACATCGGTCCAACAGAGGTGATTGATGCCATGACCAACATCAAAGAAGGAAATGTTCTCAACTCACCCAAGTACAATCAGGACATGTGCGCCGCTTTTCTGACTGAAATGTGTATGGAGGAACACATCCTTAAATGCAGGAAATACTACGGAGAGAAGCTCAATGTGTTTCTTGCTACAATGGAGAAGTACTTCCCGGAAGAACTGGGTGTGACATGGACAAAACCCGAGGGAGGACTCTTCCTGTGGGTAACGGTTCCTGAGGAGATTGATACACATGAGCTATTCTACGAAGCCATAAAGTATAAGGTCGCATTTGTGCCGGGTGATGTGTTCTTTGGAGAGAACCCCGCAAGAAATACCATGAGGATTAACTTCTCATTCGCTTCTAAGGGTCAGCTGGTTAAAGCAGTTAAAAGACTTGCTGAGTGTATTCGCAGCCAGCTGTCGCTATAGATGTGATGGGGTAGCAGCCAGGCAGGAAAGAAATATGATAAATAAACCATTACTGTACAGATCAACCAATCTCAGAGCGCCTGCGGTTAATTTCGAGCAGGCTCTTCTTAAAGGTATTGCCCCGGATGGAGGGCTCTATATGCCGGAGGAGATACCTCAATTCTCTCCCGATGAAATACAGGATTTCTCGGACGCGAAGTACAATGAAATAGCATTTGCCGTCGGCAGCAAATTCCTGACCGGTGAGATTCCTTTAGACGATCTCAGGCGAATTGTCATCGATGCCTACGATTACGAAGTACCACTTGAGCGTGTGTATGACAGGAAGTATGTGATGAGACTGGATCAGGGTCCGACCGCTTCCTTCAAAGATTTCGCTGCAAGAATGATGGGGCGCCTCATGCAGTATTTCCTCGATCGGAAAAATGGAGAGCTGCTTATACTGACCGCAACCTCCGGAGATACCGGGAGTGCCATCGCAAATGCTTTCTACGGAATGCATAACATCAAGGTAGTTGTTCTGTTCCCTTTGAAGGAAGTAACTGCGCGTCAGCGCAAGCAGATGACAACTCTTGGCGAGAATGTAACCATACTCTCTCTTGATGGGAAATTCGATGATTGTCAGGCTCTGGTCAAACAGGCATTCGCTGACCCGGAACTGGATTATCTGAATCTCTCGTCCGCAAATTCTATCAACATCGGACGTCTTATACCTCAGACAATGTACTACTTCTATTCGTTCGCGAAGCTCAGGTCAGGTGATCCGGATGAACAGGCGGTATTCTCTGTTCCATCCGGTAATTTCGGTGATCTCTGCGGTGGTCTGATAGCGAAGAACATGGGGCTGCCTGTCAGTAAGTTTGTTGTAGCGACAAACGAAAATGACGAATTTCCGAAATTTGTCGAATCGGGTATCTATGAAAAAATCATTCCCTCCCGCAACTGTATCTCAAGCGCCATGAATGTAGGTCATCCGAGTAATATTCCCAGGCTGGTTGCTCTGTATGGAGGAAACATGGATGAGCAGGGCGTGATAAACACCGCTCCTGATCTCGATCGCATCAGGGAAGACATGTACGCTGTGAGCATTAATGATCATGAAACAGAAGCAATGATAAAGGATGCCTTTGAAGAACACGGTCTTCTGCTCGAACCCCATGGTTCAGTCAGCTGGGCGGGTCTTCAGCGTTATCTTCGGGAAACAGGGGATCACAGAGATCAGCTCTGCATTTCACTGGAAACAGCGCATCCCGCAAAGTTCCCTGAAAAGATTCGCGAAATTCTATCTCTCGACCCTGAATTACCGTCAAGCCTTCAGGGACTGGAAGAAAAGGAAGAGTCTTACGAGCACCTGCTGGAGGGTTATCCAGCCTTCAAGGATTTCCTGAGAAAAAATTATTAGATGAGACTGACAGGGATGAATAAATGAAGTACATCATCATTCTTGGAGACGGTATGTCCGACCGTCCGATTGATAGTCTGAACGGAAATACACCGCTTATGGTCGCTGATATCCCCAATATTGACTCGCTTTCCGCAAAGGGCAGATGCGGGAAATTTGTAACCGTACCTGCGGACATGCCACCTGGAAGCGCAGTAGCGAACCTTAGTGTACTCGGCTATAACGCCGCAGAAGTATTTTCGGGCAGAGGAGTGCTGGAGGCTGCTAGCATGGGAGTAGAACTGGAGCATTCAGACCTTGCTATGAGGTGTAATCTCATCTGCATAGAAGACAAGAAAATCAAAAATCACTCCGCAGGACATATCAGTACAGAAGAATCTCATCAGATTATTGATACTCTGAATGAACAGCTTGGGTCCGACATGATGAGATTTCATCCCGGTGTGAGTTACAGGCACCTTTTTGTACTCAAGGATGGAAACGATGCTATTTCCTGCACACCTCCGCACGATGTTCCCGGAACGGATTTTGCTGATGTTCTGATCCAGCCAACGGAATCAGCCGGGGAGAAGACCGCCGCTCTTCTGAACATTCTCATTCAAAGGTCACAGGAGATACTCAAGAATCATCCTGTGAATGCGAAGAGAATCGAAGCAGGAAAAGATCCTGCGAACTCGATCTGGTTCTGGTCCCCCGGATTTAGACCGAATATGAAAACCATGACCGAACTCTACGGAATAAAAGGAGCAGTCATCTCAGCTGTGGATCTTGTGAAGGGTCTCGGTATTTACGCGGGGCTGGACGTTATTGAGGTCGAGGGAGCGACAGGGCTGTACGACACTGATTACGAAGGCAAAGCTAAGGCTGCTGTAGACGCTTTGAAAAGTGATTACGACTTTGTCTATCTTCACGTAGAGGCAACTGATGAAGCCGGTCATGAGGGTGACGTTGAATTGAAAATCAGAACAATCGAGTATCTCGACAATCGAATTGTGAAGTACATTGTAGAGCAGACATCGCGTATGCGGGAAGACGTCTCCATTGCTATTACACCAGACCACTCCACTCCATGCGATGTAAGAACTCATGTTCATGATCCAGTGCCGTTCCTGATCTATCATCCGGGAGAAGAACCCGACGATGTTACTCAATACGATGAGATCAGTACCGAAAGCGGCAGTTACTGCACCATCGAAGGAGACACGTTCATAAAGTTACTGCTGCAGCGCTGAATCTCCAGGTCGACTTTCGTTGGAAGATCACATGTTGAGGGAACAAATAGATATTGTTACCATATATAACTGAGTAGTCCTCTGCTGGATTTCAAATGGAAAACAGAAGAATGGAGATAATAAAATGAAATTTCTGTCAACAGTAGCAGCGATAATGTTTGCTGTGATCGGAACGGTTCAGGCGTATACCGTGGAAGAAATCAATGAACAGATGAATGCTTCTTTCGATCGCCTTACAGGAACATTTGCTGATGGAGCATATGAGACTCTCCTTGAGGCTCATGCCATGGTCGAAGAGACTCTTATGGAAGAGGCTGAGAATCTGAATATCCTTTCAGCTGTCGAAACTCTGAACTACCTGATTAAGTACAATCTGGCGTGCTGTGAAGCTGTTGAAGGAAATATTGAAGAATCCTTTGCCTGGCTTCAGACCGCAGTTGACGCGGGATTTGGAGACCCTGCCTGGATATTGCAGGATGATGATCTATCCGTTCTTCGGGATGATCCAAGATTTCAGGAGATTCTCGTTATCGCTGGAGAGAACGCTTTCGGCAGCTCTGAAGAAAAGGATTGCGAGAATTGCCCTGTGAATTGTAATTGATACTGCCGTTATCGTTTTCTCAAAATTAGAATTCAGTGTATTTCGAGGCTGAACCCTTTGATTTGCTGACTGGATATTTTTCATCATTGAGATCGAGCTTGCGATTGACGATCTGTTCGATATCGAGTTGCATTTCGTGAGCAAGAATAGTAAGAAAAATCGCTATATCAGCGATCTCCTCTCCTATTGCCATTTTCTGTTTCTCATCGAGTTTCCTGGATTCATCACTTGTCTTCCAGAGGAAGTTTTCCAGAAGCTCAGCCGATTCAATGGAGATTGCTTCAGCCAGATTCTTGGGATCGTGAAACTGCTTCCAATCCCGCAGATCACGGAATTCAAGTATTTTTTCTCGCAACCTGTCCAGCATTATGTCCTCCCTCGGTTAATGAAGCATTAAGTATCAGTACAAGGTTGCGCAAAGTTACAGATGCGCTTCCTTACAATCAAGTCCTCTGTTCAGATCATCAGATATCTCAGATCTGGTAGAATACAACTTAAATCATGTTGAAGACCTGAGCAAGTCCTCGAAAGATACTCTGTTCGGGTCAATAATGCAGTGACACGAACTAATACCACGAGTAGATTGGTAGTTGGATGCCGGATAACATCAGAATGAATCTGATTGGAGAAGAAATGCCTGATAATCCTGTTATCGAATCGCTTATGCAGAGGAAATCCATCAGGAAATACACAAATGAACAACCTTCTGATGAAGTTTTGGAAGCAATCGTTCGTGCCGGTCAACAGGCACCATTCGCGATGCAGCTTGGCAGCGTGCTGCTTTCGCGGGATGTAGAGAATAATGTATTCAGAGCGCCTCTCCAGTTCACCATATGTGTGGATATACACAGGATGGAAAAGATAATGACTAAGCGGGACTGGAAGAGAGGAGCATCTGATCTGTTCACACTTCTGTTCGGTATGCAGGATGCCGCATACATGGCTCAGAACATGGTGACTGCAGCTGAGAGCTTCGGCCTAGGAAGCTGTTTTATTGGAGAAGCTCCATTCATGGCGGAGAAAATAAGGGAAAAGTATGAGCTTCCGGACAGGATTTTCCCTCTTGTAATACTGGCAATGGGATATCCTGCGGAGGATCCGCCTGTGAGACCCAGATATCCTGTGGAATTTCACCTGTTCGAAGACAGATATCCGGAATTCAGTGATAAAGATGTGTCTGCAGCAATGGAAGTAATGGATTCAGGTTTCCTTGATCAGGATTATTACCGGAACGCCGGCTACATGGTCCCTCTTGCAGAAGGTCTAGAAGAAACTTTCAACTTCGATAATTATTCATGGACAGAGCATATCTCACGGAAATTAGGACAATGGGGAAAGAATCCTGAGGATCTTCTGGAGCAAATCAGAGAGTGTGGTTTCATAATAGATATCTCATGATTACTTCGATTGAAAGTTCAGTAAAAAACTAATATTTGGATCAGCTGCAAATGTCGAGATAACACTTGAATAAAGGTTTGCTCGGACCTGTGAAAATGAATAGTTTATAACGTATAAGTATGCCAATTGACGGGAGGATGAAAATGCTGCTGATATTATGTCTTCTGGCTTCCGCTCCAGATACTCTGTGGGCAAATGTTACAAGTGGAGGAGTCTATTCAACCATATCCCTCGGAGATCTGAATGGCGACAGTGTTGATGACGTTGCCTGCGGAGTGAATTTCTGGGACGAGGAACCAACTCTTTGGTGTCTTTCCGGCTCTGATGGAAGTGTTATCTGGACCAGTGATCAATACAATGGAATTTATCAGGATGAGGGTCTTCTTGCTGTTTCCGATGTGAATAGCGATGGTCATAAGGATATCCTCATTGCTACTCCCGGCGGATATGCCCCTCCGGGCAGATGCCTGATCCTTATATCAGGAATTGACGGCTCCCTTATCTGGGAGTGGAGCGCGTACAACAATATTCCCTCTGGAGCTGGATGGGGTTACAGCTGCGCTGAAATGGAGGATCAGACTGGAGATATTGTGCCGGAATTCCTTGGAGGATTCGGATCTACCGGATCCGCGAACAGTTCTGCTGCAGTATGTCTGAATGGCGCCACAGGTGATACTCTCTGGACAAGAATCACCGCCGATGCAGTTGAGGACATCCTTACTGTTCCTGATGTCACAGGAGACGGAGTTCTGGAAGTCTATCTGGGTATTGGCGGAAGCAGCTATGCTGACAATACACTTCTACTCGTTAATGGTGCTGACGGAACACTCATCTGGGGTCGAAATGGCGGAGAAAATGTCATGTGTGTGTCCACCCTTGACCGGGAAGATACTGTTCCCTTACTGGTGAGTTCTTCATTCGACGGTGATGTACAGTGTTACAACCTTGGAGGAGATTCTCTCTGGTCCAGGGATCTTGGTGGCTTTCTGCTGGATGTGGAGGGTGGTCCCGATATTAATGGAGATGGAACTGCCGAAGTAGCTGTCGCTGGAGACAATTCAGGTACAATATGCCTTGATGGGGCTACAGGTGTTACACTGTGGACCTATCCTACAGGAGCAAATACCTGGAGTGTAGCCTGGTCTGATTCCGTCTATCATGAGGGCATGTGGATACCTTGTATTTCCGGCGGAAGCGTTAACGGCAAGAAGATTACACTCGTGAACGCTCTGAATGGCTCTCTGATCTGGGAGCAGTCATTCACAGAGAGAGTATATAACGTTACAAGTATGTATATGAATACTGTTTCGCCCTCAGCAATCATAATCGCAGGATTACAGGATCAGCAGAGTCAGCCTTACCATGCATGGGCATTTCTGTCGTCGACTGAAACATCCTGTGATGATATTCCTGATAACGGTTATTTCGGAAATCTGGTGGAACGGAATCCGGCGATAGGAGTTATTGATCTGAATCCTCCAGAGGGAAACTGGCGGATTGAGATATACGATCTCACCGGAAGACTTGTCTGGCAGGATGATATCTCAGATGTCAGGTCGGTGAATATTTCAGATTGGAGTGTTGGTTGCTATCTTATTCGAGCCTCGAGCAGTACTTCTTCGACAACAAGAAGAGTCACTGTTCTGAAGTAGCGGTCAAACTTACTTCTATTATAATTGCTGCTTCAATACTCCGGTGGTTTTCAAGCAGATTCTATAATGTCTACTGAATAATAGCGAACTGATTTGTAGACGGGAGATACAGTTGAGAAAAGTAATAACGCTCATAATCGTCATCCTTATGGGTACAGGCTGTAGTTTAACGAGATCAAGAAAGCCTGATGTTTTTCTTATTATCATAGATACACTCCGAGCCGATCACCTGAGCTGCTACGGATATGATCGAGACACATCTCCCGTCCTTGACAGTCTTGCTGCATCCGGTACCCTTTTTTCGCGTTGCCAGGCTCAAGCCCCATGGACACTGCCTGCTCATGCCTCTATCTGGACAGGTCTTTCTACCGCGTCTCATATGGTGAGTATCAGAGATATGATAACTTATGGTCTCAGTACCGATCTGGATAATATTGCTACAATTCTGAAAAAAGAAGGATATGTAACACTTGGCTTTGTCAATGTAATTCTCCTTGGCAACAGTTTCGGATTTGACAACGGATTCGATC
>DAOWAG010000175.1 GCA_030634715.1 Candidatus Aegiribacteria sp.
CAAGTGACAGAAGCAGAAGAATAATCATTCAAGAACTCCCGACCTCCCGGCATCATGCCTGTGCTGGGGCCAGGGAGCGTAACCAATAGAACATAATCCCAGTTTCCAGCAGTGAAGAAGACCATCACCTGTTCCAAACACAATCTCCACCTTACCGTCACGGTCAATGTCAGCAATGGAGAATCCACTGCTTACTTCAACTCCTTCAGGAAGTGTGAAGGGGAAATCATCATGATCAGTATACACTCCGTTCATATACTGAATGTAACTGTTTACATTGCCTTGAGCAATTCTGTACTGGTTTAAGTATTAGGGGGATTTTGATTCAGGATGAATTCAGTCTGTGTCAGATGGATTATTCCGGTTAAATGAAGACTGCAGAGAAATCCATGCTCTGTCTATTTTATGGGCTTTCCGGTTATGAGATAGAACTCCATTAACACCCAAGGGATTCAACATGTTAGAAGTAGTGAATCAACCTAAGAACAAAGTGGTGGAGGGGGTGGGATTTCCCTTCGGAGAAGCTTCGCTTTCTCTTCGAGGAAGCTACGCTTTCCTTCGGCTAATTTCACCGACTCAGGAAAACTCACCCATTGGTTCTCATTAAATAATGTGTTCCAAATGACCTGTTTCGGATAACAATATTCGGGTTTTCTCCAGAATTGTGAAACTCGGTTAAATGACCTGATAGAGGTAATTTACGGAAATATTATTAAACCGGGGACAAATGGCTGGCGGGCAGGGATTCGAACCCCGATAAACGGAACCAGAATCCGTTGTCCTGCCGTTGGACGACCCGCCAGCGGAACGCAAATTATAGAAACTTGAGCCCTTCTGTGTCAAGAAGGGAGGCTGGTTCTACTTTCTCTCTCAGTTCCTTAATTGTACAGTAGATACTGTACTTATAACATATACTGAATATTCTAGAATTCCGTTTTTATGCTTCCCCATGTTGCAGGAGTAAGCGCTGCTGGTCCCGGATCGATCTGATATACCAGAGGTGAGTCTGAGGTATAATCGGTGGTCCAGAGGTACTGACCGTCCCAGGCAAGATCCTGAACTACATCACACGGTGCGAGGAACATCTTGTATGGGTATGGATCACCAGGGATGTTGGCGAAGATCATATCAGAGTCCTGATCACTCACCCAGAGGAAGAAGCCATCCCAGGCAAGACCTGTAAGACCTTCGTAGCCGATGCCACCGTTCTGCGGGTAATAATAACTTATTTCATATCCGGTATCAGGATCAAGCTCGTAAACAAGATTATCGGTCCAGTTCGTACTCCAGATGGAAGATCCGTCCCATGCCAGTCCTTCGTTACAATCTCCATTCGGACCCCATATTGAATCGGTCGCAGTTCCAGATGGAAGATCGCGGAAATATATCATCGGGTGGCAGCAGGATATAAGCTGAGTGCCGTCGTATGTTAGCCCTGTGAGATAATCGTTACCGTGTCTGGGAATTGAAGAAAGAACGTTTCCGTTTGAAGGATCGATCTCATAAATCAAGAAATCATCGTCACTTGTGATCCACAGATTTCCGTTTATCCAGGTAAGCCCGTCAGGGTTTCCGCCTGGCGCGGGAATCGTACTGATAACATCTCCCATATCAGCAAAACTAATTGCTGTTAGAATCAGGATGATTAGAAGCACTGGTCTCATTATTCAACCTCCGATAAAACTACTCAAATTACCAACAGCGTAGTGTACTTATCTCTGAAGAATGAGTCAACACTGCTGTTTTTCACCTAATCCGGTAATGGAAACTGAGTTGATTGTTAAAGGAATAGGCGTTTTTGATAACTTTTGTATACTATGGTGTTTTGAAAAGGAGAAAGTATGAAGAAACTTATTGGTGCATGGCTGGTTGCAGGACTCGCACTCTGGCTGACAGCATTGATTCTTGGTCCTCACATGGAGTTTGCCAGTTTCTGGTCCATTGCCTGGACGGCCGCGATAATTGGACTGCTGAATTTCATTCTTGCGCCACTGCTTAATCTGATGACCTGCCCCGTTTACCTGTTGACACTTGGATTGTCACGATTCCTTATCAGCGGTCTTGTGCTGATAATCGCGAACAACTGGGTAGGCGGATTTTATCTGGCCAGTTACTGGTGGGCGGTGCTTGCAGCTGTAGTCATCTCCATATTAACCGGAGCTATCGACAAATTACTGGGAAGAAAGGATTAACTGACCGAGATCAGCGGGGAATTTTCCTGATTATGCCTGCAGGAGTACTCTCTACTCCTTGACCAAGCGGATTATCCCTGAGAATTTCTATTAGAAGCTCTTCATTCAGATCAGCGGGGTAAATACCCAGGATATTCCCGCCAAGGTCATTTATGTCGACCACAGCAGCTTTACAGTTAAAGCGCTTTGCGATGCTCTCGGAAACCCCATTCGGATCCTCCGGGGCTAAACTGACTGCTCTGTTAAACGGTGGAATTGTTCCATTGGTGGGTCCGTCTATGGATCTGGCTTTCGAACCAGCAATCCGATAGAAGTCCCCCTTTCTTCCAATGAGTTTACCAAGAGCGCCAACGATCGCTGAAAACAGTATTCGAGGAGTACCACACTCCCTCAGGGCGCACTCCATTGTCTCCGGCATTCCCAGACCTATTCCATGTGGTGTTTTTGTAACGAATCTACTCAGGAGTTTGGCAAGGAACCTTGGATGCAGTGAATCAACATCCAGCAGATAGTACCTTCCCTGACTCGCCCCGACTGCTTTTTCGCTCACAAACAGTACATCGTCAGGGAGGAGGGTAACCTCCGATTCTTTCAGGCCATCTGCGATAGCGGAGAGAAGATCATCATCCTTAAGTATCAACTTTGTTTTCACAGGGATACGCTGCCAGGAGCAATCACATGCATCGATTACTGTCTGCTTCATATTTTACCTGACCCTTCCCGGCGAGTATGCTTCAGCTTGAAGCTGCAGACAAGAGGAGGAAAAATGAATCTTGCGGGAGTCTTAAGCAAGGATGTAGAAGAGTATCTGAAAAAGAGGAGTACAGTGATGGTTCCGGTTGGATCGCTGGAACAGCATGGTTCTGCCGCACCTCTGGCCTGCGACACGATTATTCCGGTAAGACTTTGTGCGGCGGCAGGGCATGAGACGGGAACAGCCTTCACTCCTGCTGTTACATTTGGAGTGTCTGCCTGTCACATGGCATTTTCCGGAACTGTATCTCTCCGATCAAGTACGCTTGCCGCGGTTACAAGGGACATCTCAGTATCTCTATATACTCATGGTTTCCGGAAGATTCTATTTATAAGTGGACATGGTGGAAATAGAAACGCTGTTATAGACGGCTTAAGAGAAGCTTCTGGCAGTTGCGCGGACGCTGATATGAGGTACCTTCCGTACTGGGAACTTCCCGGAGCTATGGAGAAGCAGAAGGAGTTGTTCTGCCCCGACCCCGGATTCCATGTGACCGTTACAGAGGTTTCGATGGTCTGGCACCTTATGGGAATGGAAATGCCTGAATTCAGGAGAATGAAGTATCCTCCTGAACCCGCTTCCGGTTCGGTTATATCACCGGGCAGATGGAAGGAACTTTACCCGGATGGGGGTGCTGGCTCTGATCTTAGTTTCGTTTCGAAGGAAAAGGGTGAAATATTCTTTAATTTCCTGGTGAACAGGCTCTGTCATTATCTTAATTCTCTGGAGAAACATGCGGACTAGTTCAGCTGTTGTATTTCGCGATGTGCTTGTGAAATACGGAATGGTTACCTCTCTTGATGGTCTTGACCTTGAGATTCTGGAGAAGGGTGTATTCGG
>DAOWAG010000412.1 GCA_030634715.1 Candidatus Aegiribacteria sp.
CCTGGCTTCGACTACATCGAAATCCTTGGTTACCAAAAGATCCGCTGATGGTCGCAGGGACTGCACCACTTCGTGTTCTCTTTGCAATACCTGTAATCTAAACTCATTTTGCGGTTCTTTCCCCCTGAGGATTTGAGCCTTCTTCGTCTCATGGTAGGTTAAGTCAATGAATATCTTCAAATCCGCGTCGGCTCTTAGGGGATACAGTCCTTCCACAATGAGATACTTTATGCCCTCAAAGTTTGTGATCAACCTATCTTCCTGATCGGTCAGCAGATCTATACAGGGCAAAACCGCTTCCCTACTTTCCCTGAACTCGGCGATGTTCTGGTTGATCAAGTCCCAATCGTATTCCGACAACCCAATGCTTTCTACACCGTGTCTCTTTCTCCACTCTGTTCTTTCCTGGGGAGAAACCTTGTAATAATTGTCTATGTGGAGTATCTTGGCCAGTTCCCCTTTGTCCTTCAGCCGTCTACTTATCACGTGAGCCAATTCAGATTTCCCGGAACCCGATTCACCTCCAATGGCTATCACCATTTTGTCCGACTCGATTCTGCTGAGTCTGTCAACGATCTGTTCAGCCGCTTTTTCATGCTTTTCTGTGATTAGAAGAACATCTCCTAACATCTCACGATTCTCCTTCCTTCTTTACTCCCACGTTCTCCGGCGTTACTACGAAATGATACCTGTCTCCTCTGAACCCAATACTGAAAGCCACCTTGCGCCAGGCTGCCGGCAAACAGGGATCGATTCTTACCCGTTCCCCACTCACATCTAGCCCCGCATAAGCCTTCAATGCCAAAATCACTGTCCCGGCCATGACTCCCGTGTGAATGCCTTCTTTTGTCGTGCCACCCTGAATATCTGTATAGTCGCTTCTCAGTGCTTCCAGATAAAACTGCCAACTGAGTTCCCTGTCCTCCATCAGGTTCGCCAAATAGGAATGAACTAACCTGCTCAGGGTAGAGCCATGGGATGTTCTCTTCAAATAGTAGTCGAAGTTCGCCCGCAACAAATCATCTCTGGTGGAGTAACCGGCTTCATTCAGAATTCCCGTCACTTCACCTGAATCCAGATTATAGAATGTCATCAAGGCGTCTGCCTGTTTAGCCACCTTGTATTCATCCGGGGATCTTCCTTCCGCCTTCAGGATGCGGTCCAGTCTGCTGATATTTCCGTACTTCTTTCTGTAACCGTCCCAATCCAGTTCTTTCAGATCAGAATAGCCGTCATATTGCTCCAGGACACCGTTACTTCGACAGGGCTCAGTACATGCATCGAAAAGGGGGATGTGTATTCTCTTGCTGATATCCTTCCATCGTTCCAGTTCTTCTTCCGTCAGACCGATTTTCTCTGCCAGTTTTTTTCTGCCTCTCTCACTCAGTACATTGAGGATCTCGAAAGCCCTGTTGAAAGCCCAAACGGCCATGATGTTTGTGTAGGCATTATCTTTCAGCCCGCCTGTTTCTGAATCAGGGTACTTCTCATGATACTCATCCGGCCCCATGACTCTGTCTATTTCGTAGCGCCTCGTCTCCTCATTGTAGACTGCTTTGCTGGCCCAGAAACGGCAGATTTCCA
>DAOWAG010000415.1 GCA_030634715.1 Candidatus Aegiribacteria sp.
GGATCTCTTCCACCATGCCCTGGGTCTATTACAACACAGTCAAAAGCGGAAAGCCAGGGTGATTGCTGCCCGAGTTCAAGAGCGGCAATAGTGCTGGAATCAGAATATTGCGGGTCAAACAACCAATGATCGGGTTCATCCGGAGGACCGTTCCAGGACAGTTCAGGAAACAGAAGCGGTTCAGCTGCCCGAAAGAAAAGCAGAAGTGTCAGACTGTCCTCCGCAAGTGAGTACTCAAGTGAATCCACAGCATCTGTCAGTTCAATGGAAAAACCGCATGAGTCCGTATCCAGCTCCCAGCCCAGCACCCAGAATGGAAGATATGCTTCAGGAAGCAGAACTCTGTCTCCCGGTCTTATATTCACTGAATAACCGGTAACGCAGACACTGTCGGCAATGGGCTCACTGGAAGTAAGCTCCATCAGCAAACCGTCGAATCTTGGTATTATTCTTGTTTCAACTGCTCCTGTAAGGACTGCCGCAGCAAATAGAAGCTGAATGCTATTCATACCCTCTCGACTCCCGCTTGATTTCTCTTCTCAGATTAAGATCCGCATCCCGTTTGGCCATCTCAGCGCGTTTGTCGTACTGTTTTTTTCCCCGACAGAAACCAAGTTCGATTTTGGCTTTTCCGTCTGAGAGATGAACATCGAGCGGAATCAGCGTATGACCCTTTTCCAGAACCATTCTCCTGATTTTCCTCAACTGAGAGGCGTGAGCAAGCAATTTTCTCTTGCGGTACGGCTCATGATTATCTCTTGCTTCCGGATACTCGGCTATATGCATCTGGTGAACCCATAATTCGAAGTTATCATCAAAAGATGCATAAGATCCCTTTATACTGACCTTACCGGCGCGAATGGATTTTATCTCTGATCCAACGAGAACCAGACCAACTTCCAGAGTACTGAGAATTGTATACTCATGTCTGGCTTTTCTGTTTCTTGCCAGGATTTTACTCTTTTCGCTCATCTGATTCACCTTTCGACAGTGAACATATAATACAGGTTTAAGTCATGATAGTGAACATTGACTTTCCGCGGAAAACTTCCTAGTATCGCCGAGCATCGAAGCCGAAGTGGCGGAATTGGCAGACGCGCCAGGTTCAGGACCTGGTGAGGATTTTTCCTCGTGGGGGTTCAAGTCCCCCCTTCGGCACCAGAACAGGGATATCCGTTCAATCGGGTATCCCTTTTTCAATTACCCGCATATCGGTCCCACCGAGATCTCCTACCATTTCAGTGATGCTGCTTCCAGAAGATGTATCATAATCAGGGATGATTAGAATTGCTCAAGGCAATCTAAACAGTTACATTCAGTATATGAATGGAGTGTATACTGGTCATGAAGAATTCAGTTATTCTTCTGCTTGTGCTTGGATTATTCCCCGTCCTTCTTGCAGACACCCTTCGTGTTCCTTCCGAATACCCCAATATCCATTCAGCTATATCGGCGGCACAGGACGGTGATACTGTGCTGGTAGCACCGGGTCATTATAATGGTGGTTTCGGCTTCCAGGGGAAGAACATAGTTCTCAGAAGCAGTGGCGGCGCCAACAACAC
>DAOWAG010000324.1 GCA_030634715.1 Candidatus Aegiribacteria sp.
AAAGTAATGAGCATCGATGCCACTTTCTTAACAATGAGGGAAAGGAATGTCACGGAAGCCCACACTGCAGCAAGCCAGATTAGCATGGAAATCAGAACCAATGGGATGTTTCGAGGGGAAAATGGAAAATATATCCGAGTGATCAGAAATATTCCCGCAAATAGAATCACAGAAAGAGTGAAAGATACGGCCAGAGGAGCAAGACTTGTAGACAGATATACTCTCAACCTGGATTGGGGCAGTGACAACCAGAATGGCATTCGCCCTTGTCCAATCTCCTCTGGAAGCATAGTTGATCCAATCACAATTATCAGCGCCGTAAGCAGAGTCGCAGCGAGAGGACCGGCTGTGATTATTGCTGCAAGAGCAGCATCAGCTGGTCCGAGCATACTCATAACCGGATCAGCCGAATCGTTTCCAGGGTTGAATTCAATGGATGATGCAGCTGAAACACCCCACCAGTAAAAGCCAAGAAAAACAAATGTTGCAATTACAGCAGTCAGAACAATCTTCCTTCTTAAAAGCTGCTCAATACCGTTAAGAAACAATGTCATCCTCCAAATTAGAGTGTTCCATAATTCTGAGAAAGACATCCTCAAGATTTTCCCTCTTCAGATTGAGGGCTGAAAAGAATATTTCCGTTGCTAATACTGTCTCGGTGAATTCCCTGAAAGCGGATGGGGCAGTGAGCTGCACAAGTATTCCTTTGTCTTCAACCTGGCATGAGTAACCGGCATTTTCGAGAGCTTTGCACATATCCGCGGTCTGCTCTGTCTCAACAAAGGCAAGTCCTGTCTGCCTGGAAAGAGAATCAAGTGCGCCCTCCGCGATAAGGCGTCCTTTATTAATGAATGCCGCCATATCGCAAACGCGTTCAACTTCACCCAGGAGGTGAGAATTAATCAGTATTGTTGATCCATTTGAAGCAAGATTCTTGATCAGATTCCGAATCAATACTCGTCCACCTGGATCAAGTCCTGTCGAAGGTTCATCAAGAAGAACAAGATCCGGCTGCCTTGTCGTAACAAGAGAGAGGGCAACCCGCTGCCTCTGTCCTCTGGACATTTTACCCATCGGTCTGTTTATCAGATCAATACAATCAAGTTCTGTACATCGAAGAATGAAATCCTGCATGCTTGATTCATGTCTGATACGCTCTAACTGCCGCAACAGTACTTTTGGAGTGGCCCAGGATGGGAAGGTAACATTTTCAGGAAGATATCTGACGCCTCTTCTGGACAGTGGTGAGGAAACCGGAATACTTGAAATATGAACTGATCCAGAGTCGCATTTAACAATTCTCAGAAGGATTTTCATCAGTGTGGTCTTACCGGCGCCATTTGGACCAAGCAGGGAAAATATCATGCCGGGATTCACTTCGAGACTGAATTCACGAAGCGCCTGCACTCTTCGATAAGATTTGGATAAATTGCTGACCTGAATCAGCGGTTCCTTATTCACTGAGCCTTTCCTTTTAGTATAATAGTGCCTGTTCACAAATATAATCGAACAGGAGACTATTGAGATTCGGCAGAAAATCCGCAAGTGCAGCCTTTGGAATCATCCTCGGATTATTCCTTTCCTGGCTGCTTCTCAGTAATACTGGTTCCGGCGGTGGTATCGCCACGGCACTGAATAATATCTTCAGGAAAGTTGCTGAAGCTGATACCGGATTGTTTTTAGGAGCATTTGCTCTATTTCTCCTCAGTCAGGTACTCAGAGCATTCAGATGGATAATCCTCAGTTTCAATAGAAGAATCCCCTTTTCTCTATCCATGCCTGTTACATCCATCCATATAGGGCTGGGACATCTTCTTCCAGTAAGACTGACTGATATCGCCTTTGTAGGGCTTCTCAGACATTTCGGTGAGGTCCCGGTTGGATATGGAACGGCTACAGTAGTATTAGCTAAACTGCTTGATCTTATAGCGATGGGAATTGTTATCGGTTCTGCGGTCGCTGCAGGAGTTGGAGAGATGGCTTTTGTAGCACCTTTGCTGGTTTTAATCGGTTCCCTTGGGATTATCTTCATGGTTCCCCTGTTGCGCGCTATCAGAAAACCTGCACTCTGGCTCCTCCAGAAATTAATACCAGGACGAGGACATCACTGGTTCGACGATCTTCTTGAGGCTTCAGCCATAAAGAAAAGAAAAGGAAGGATGGCATCAGCCTTCGCTATTTCAATTGTTGCCTGGATATGCAAACTCATGATGTTCTGCCTGCTGCTGGAATCCCTCGGAATCACTGGAATTCCT
>DAOWAG010000361.1 GCA_030634715.1 Candidatus Aegiribacteria sp.
AATTCAATGATAATAACTAATACCGAACCCCAAGATATGATGCATACTACAGATGAGGGTATTTCAAGTCAATGAGAAACCGGTCTATTTTTCCAGCAATTTTTCTGCTTCAGACACTATCGACTCAGCTGTGAGTTTATACTCTTCCCTCACTTCAGCCGGAGTACCGCTTGTTCCGAAACTGTCTCGTACAGCCACAACACCCACAGGAACAGGATGTTGTATTGCAAGGGTCTCGGCTACAGCTCCAAACAGCCCTCCGATTGCCTGGTGATCTTCAGCAACTACAATTGCTCCGGTTTTTTCAGCCTGCTCGATAAGAAGTTTCCGATCGAGCGGTTTAACAGAAACCATATCGATAACTCCGGCTGAAATTCCCTGCTTAAACAGAACCTCTCGAGCGTTGAGCGCCAGGCCGACCATGGCTCCGCACGCTACCAGAGTAATGTCGCTTCCCTCCTCAAGCAGATGCCCCTTCCCGATATCAACTGATGCGTCTACAGGATATATCTGTGGGACAGGATTCCTCCCGAAACGAATGTAAACCGGTCCGGCTGTATTCATGGAAGTCAGTACCGCTGCTCTGGTCTGATTCGCGTCAGCCGGCACAAGCACATGCATATTGGGAAGGACGCGCATCAGGGCAACATCCTCAAGAGCCTGATGAGTGGCTCCGTCAGGACCAACGCTAACCCCACCGTGAGCGCCGGCTATCTTTACGTTCAGATTCATGTAGCAGATGCTCGTTCGTATCTGGTCCCAGGCTCTTCCGGCGACGAAAACACCATATGTGCCAACGAATGGGATGAATCCCGCCAGAGCGAGTCCTGCCGCTTCACCGAGCATGTCCTGCTCACTGGCTCCGAGATTGAAGAATCTTTCAGGAAATTCCTCGCCAAACAACGCGCTTCCGATTGACCTTGAGACATCTCCTTCAATTACCACTACGCGATCGTTCTCTCTGCCTGCCTGAAGGATTCCCTCAACGTAACCTTCTCTTGTGGGTTTAAGGCTAATCATGAAAGTCCTCCCTGAATCTCCTCGATTGCATCCCTGTATTCACGATCATCAGGGCACTTTCCATGCCATATACAGGTATTTTCCATGAAGGAAACACCTTTGCCCTTAACCGTATTCGCGATGATGACCGATGGAAATTCGGTTTCTTCGCAATGCTCGAATGCCTTCTCAAGGGAGATAAAACTGTGACCGTCAGCCACGATAACATCCCATCCGAATGCAAGCCATTTGTCTACAAGAGGTTCGATCTCCATGACATCAGATACGTGTCCATCCAGCTGAACGCGGTTCCTGTCCACAATTGCGGTAATATTCTTCAGATCGTAGTGAGACGCGGTCATCGCAGCTTCCCAGATATTTCCTTCTTGAAGCTCACCATCACCGAGAAGGCAGTATACGCGGCTGTCTCTGGAATCAAGCCGGATCCCATGAGCAATACCACACGCAATTGACAAGCCCTGACCGAGACTTCCGGTGGAGGCATCCAGACCTGGCAGTTTACTCATATCGGGATGACCCTGAAGCCTTGAATTGAATTTCCTGAGTGTTAACAGTTCTGCGGGATCAAAGTATCCCCTTCTGGCAAGTACGGAATACAATGCAGGGCAGGCATGCCCTTTGGATAGAATGAACCTGTCTCTGTCTTCCCAGTTTGGTTCTTCAGGGCGAATTCTCAGAATTTTCCAGTAAAGCTCAACAAGAATCTCAACCGCGGAGAAGGATCCCCCCGGATGCCCGCTGCCTGCGACCTTTATCATCTCCAGAACATCAAGCCTCACCCGCTCCCCAATTGGGGTCAGGTCTTGCATTTTAGCATTTACTGTCATTCACTAGCTCCAATCAATCTATAAATTGACACTAGCATTATCAACAGGTAGATGAATTGCAATCCTGCATACATCACCTCCGGTGAAAAGACTCTCGATAACTTCAACCTCGACAGGCATCTGAAGAATAT
>DAOWAG010000050.1 GCA_030634715.1 Candidatus Aegiribacteria sp.
CAATGCGATTCCCTCTTTCCTGACAGCAAGATGGGCTCCCTCCTTCCTGATCGCTGCCGTGGCGATAATCATGATGTGGAAAAGAACAGCCGGTTCGGAGAGAACTGAGAAGCCGTCAACACTGAGCAGTGATATACTTGGTTTCAGTATACCTCTGATTCCGGCTACGCTATCCATGATCGTGCTTTCATCAGCTGACATGTTCATGCTGAGAAACATCTATCCTGATCTTGCGGAAAGTGGATATTATGAATGGGCAAGCCGTGCCTGCCTTGTTCTGATGCCAATGATTCTGGGTTTCGATATGGCGTGGAAACGCTTCATTTTCAGGAAACGCAAAACCGGTGGAAACCTTGCGGAACTGGGCCGGGCCGGACTGCTTTTCATGGTTATGGTTAACTGGACTGCCCTTCTCCTTGCGATGTCATCTCCATGGATCGTGGGGCTGGTTGGAGGCGCTTCTTTCTTGCCTTCCCTGCGCGTACTGCCTACACTTGCAGGAGCAAGCGCGATGTTCGGGCTGTTTCTTATTTCTCAGACTGGCTGCCTCCTTACAGGTCAGACCAGATACATTGCTGGAATGACACTTTTCGGCGCTATTCTCAATATAGGATTCAATTTTCGATTAATACCTGTTGCTGGTGCGCTGGGAGCGGCTTTTGCCACACTCGCCACTAATCTTTTCATGGCTCTGAGTCTTTTCTGGCTTGGCAGAAAAGTATTCCCGATAAGTTTCCTTGCAGTTACACTGACAGTAATACTGCCAATCTCATTCGGCCCTCTGGCTACGCTTGATGCCGGCTTTCGATCGGCAATTGTTCTTGTCGGAACTATCATCACAATTCTTATAATCGCTGTTCTTAGAAGACTGGGAACTACTTTGAAGGAGGGCAGCTCGGAATGAGACCGGAAATATCCGTGCAGATACCTGTAAAGGATGGGGGAGAGAATTTCCGAATCACTCTGGAGAGTCTCAGAAATCAGAATACAGAAGGGATTCCATGGGAATTAGTTGTAATTGATGATAACAGCAGTATTCCTGTTGAGCAGCAGTTCGATCTTACTTTTCCCGAAGAAGTCAATGTAAAAGTTATCCGGCGTGAAACAGAAGGGAACAGACCTGCTGCCCGTAACCGAGGCTGGCAGGAAGCAGCTGCTCCATTATCATTCATCTCGGATGGCGATATACGATTTCCGCCTGACATATTGATAAAGCACCTTGAGATGCATCGAAAAGGACTGGGAAATGTTATTATGGGTGCCAGGATTAATGCGTGGAAGAAAGATTCTTCACCCTGGCAGAGATGGTTTGATACAAGAGCAATGGGGAATAGAGAAGCCGGTCGGTTTTTTCCACGGTATTTCGTTACCGGTAATATCAGCCTTCCAACAGGGCTTCTGGAGACTACCGGTGGTTTTGATCCGCTCATTGACAGGTACGGGGGAGAAGATACTGAATTAGGATTCCGACTTGCCAGACAGGGAGTCACCTTCTACTGGAATCCGGATATCAGGGTAGATCATCTTGATACCGTGACCGTTCGTGAGCATTCACGGAAAATGGTCGAATATGGCAGTTCAGGATTGAAATACACGTTAGCAAAAATCCCTGAATCAGACGGTATGCTTGGCAGCGGCTGGATCAAGCCCGTTTTTGATACTCCCGCTTATCCCGGGTTGGTGTTGATGAGACTTGTAACAAAACTGGCACTTCTGCCATCCGTGTACAGATGCGCGCTTGCCTGGATGGAGAAGGCAGGAGCGCCTGGGTTTCTGTTTACTTATCTTTCTGTTGGAGGGTGTCTCATGGGTTTGACCGGAAAGGATTTCGAGTAACAGTGAATGAAGGTGTTGCTGATCTGCTGAGGGGGCGTTTTCCAGACGCTGTCCGTTCAATTCAGCTGAGCAAATGGACAACCTGGCAGGTTGGAGGTCCGGCAATTTCTATTGTTGTATCTTCCAGAGGGATGCTGTCTGATCTGCTCGGTATTCTGCGCCAGGAAGGTCTCTCATGGTTTCTTCTTGGGAGCGGATCGAACATACTTGCTTCGGATAATGGCTGCAGCGAAATAATTATCAGACTTGCGGGTGATCTTGCTGCAGTCAGGTGGGAGCATTCGGGCAGTGTATGGAGACTTTCCTGCGGAGGAGGAACCAGATTACCTTCTCTGTCAGGTGTTGCCTGCAGCAAGGGAGCATCTGGGCTTGCATTCGCGATTGGAATACCGGGAACCGTTGGAGGGGCGATATTCATGAATGCTGGTGCATATGGCAGTTCGATCTCCGATATGCTGACAGAAGTGGATGTTGTAGATTCAGATGGAAACGAGAGGGTTATCAGAAACACAGAATGTTGTTTTTCCTATAGATCAAGCAGGTTTCAGAAGGAAGCATTGATCGTGACGGGAACCACATTTCTGCTGAATGAAGCAGACCCGGCAGAGCTCAGATCGGAAGCAAAACGCATACTGCAGTTACGCCGGGATAAGTTTCCTCTTGAGTACCCGAATGCGGGAAGTGTCTTCCGAAGACCCATCGAAGGACCCCCTCCGGGGAAACTGATTGAAGACTCAGGTCTGAAAGGAAGAGCAGTCGGAGGTGCCATGGTTTCCGAAAAACATGCGAATTTTATTGTGAATAATGGACATGCTTCATCGTCTGACATACTGAATCTTATGAATGTAGTGCGGGAAGAGGTTCTCAGAAAGAGTGGTATCCTCCTGAAAGAGGAAATCCGTTACCTCGGATGGAGGGATTAAGATATGACTGCCAGCATGCGTTACGCTGAAAACAGGCTTGAATCCGGGCCAATTCTGGTTACCGGTGCAGGCGGGTTTGTCGGCAGTCATCTCATGAGTGAACTTTCATTAGGTGAGGGAGATATTGCAGTCGATATTTCGATTGATTTCCAGGCTCCTCCGGGAGTGAAGAAGATTATCTGGAATCTGCCTTCAGAAGCTCCGAAAGAGCTGGGAGAAGTCCGGTATATCATTCACCTGGCGGCAATGAGTTCAGTATCTCGTTCTTTGAAGGAAGTGCATAAAGCATACGAGATCAATCTAATGGGAACTATTTCAGTTCTCGAGTATATGGTTTCACATTGTCCGGAAGCCAGACTTTTGATGATCAGCTCCGCCGAAGTTTATAAACCTACGGATGATATGATAACTGAAAATAGTGAAATTGGTCCAAGAAATCCTTACGGTACTACTAAGGCCGCGGCGGAAATAGCGGCATTTCAATTTGCAGGGAATTATAATCTGGACATTGTATTAGCCCGTTCATTTCCTCATTATGGTCCTGGACAATCCGAAGATTTTGCGTTTCCGGCATTTTGCAGACGTATTATCGAGGCAGGCAGAAATAGATCAAGGAGAATACGGGTGGGAAATCTCAAACCCGTGCGTGATTATCTTTATGTGTCGGATGTAGCGAGGGCATACCAGTATATCCTTGACAGAGGACAGTCCGGCAGCATCTATAACGTTTGTTCAGGTAAAGGCAACAGTATTGGAGATATGGTTAACATGCTTATTGATATTTCCGGACATGATATTGAACTTGAAGTTGACCCTGAGCTGTTCCGACCGGCTGATGTGGAATTCCAGGTTGGTGATCCTTCCAGGCTAAACTCTTTACTTGGCTGGAAACCGGAAATCAGCAGAGATACAGGTCTGAGCAAGCTGTTTTCATGGTGGGAGGAGAGAATATGACTCTATTTATGATCTTCAGCGTAATGCTTACTGGAAGAATATCCGATTGGGAGCATTTCACACATTTAGGTGGAGTCAGTGAAATACTCGTTGAAGATGCTCATTTTGTGGGAGCAACAAGCGGCGGAGTTATCTTCGGAACGCTTGGAGCCGACACGGTATTCTGGGATTCAACATGGACATGTCCGGGGGAACTATCTTTCAGTGATGTACGATGCCTTGCCAGGGATGAATCCGGAAATCTGTGGATGGGGACGAATGGTGGGGGAATTGATGTGCAACTCTCATCCGGAGGATTTCAGCATTATGGACAGCTTGAAGGATTGCCGATTTCTCTGAAGATTTCATGTATTTTCCCGGACACAACTGTCTGGGTCGGCACAAGTGAGGGACTCTGCAGCAAGAATCTAGGTTATTTTGATGTCTGGACAATATTCAGTACTGGCGGTGGACTTCCATCTGACATCATCAACTGTATAGCTCCTGTTGATTCCGGTCTTTTTGTGGGTACTTCAAATGGTATCGTTATGCTCAGGAAGGATCTTTTCCCCGGAAGCCCGAGTTCGTGGCTCAGTTTTCCATCCGCTTCGGAAATTGGAGCTCTGGAACTTCTTGTTGCAGGTGACACGATATGGGCTGCTTCCACAACAGGATTGTATTTTTTAGCTGCAGGTCAGGAATGGCAGATTGATAATACATATCCTGGAAATTATCCGATCTCTCTCGCCTACAATGGGAGTGAACTGGCGGTTGGCGGTCAGAATGATGTCTGTATTTTCGATGGTACTGTATGGAGAAGAGGAACATACGGGCTGTTAGGACAGCTGATTGAGGATATATGCTGGTTATCCACTGACAGTCTCATGATTGCACAGGTAACGGAATTCTCTCAGAACAGGGCATCAGGCAACGGGGTCGCAATCGGTATTCTTGACTCATGGTACAATACGCGCCCCGAGGGATCTCCATCAAACGATCTGTTTGCGGTGGCAGTTGATTCCAGAGAGGACATCTGGGTAACAAGCAATCACAGGGGAGCCGGAGTTCTGAGCCAGTATGGATGGACCGAGTTCGGATCTCAATTACCGAGTAGGCATCAGCTCTATGTCTGCTTAGCTGATTATAATGGAGGTGTGTTTCTTGCTCCCTGGCATCACGGTGTAACCTGGCTGGACTGGAATGGTACACCTCAGAGGGATGATGATGTTCTTATCAACTGGAACACTGAAAACAGCGGACTTCTTAATAATCAGATCAAAGGCGCAGCTATTTCATTGTCCGGAGAGGTGTGGTTTGCGCAAGAACCATTCTGGGCAACGCCATCCGAACCGAGCGGAGTAGTAAGACTCTCCTGGACACCCGGACAGGAAACCACGGCATCATGGAAAACTTTCGAACCATCTGACGGACTTCCATCAGGCTATGCACGTGATGTCGCGCCTATATCCTCTTCACCCATAGCCTGGATGGGAACTGAACTGGGACTTGTTAAAGGAAATATTCTTACAGGTCAGACTTTGTATTCCGCAGGCCCTTCACAGGGATTACCATCCGCGGATGTGCAATCAATTGCTCTTTCGAGAAATGAAGATCTCTACGTTGGAACCACTGGCGGTCTCGCTGTGATGAAAGCAGGAGATGATTCTTTCACAGATATAGAAGACATATCCGGCAATATAAATATGCTTTGTTTTGATAATTTATCCTGCCTCTGGGTTGGTTCTTCAGAAGGGCTATACAGAATTTATCCCGATGGATCCATTGAAGAGTACAATACACTGAACTCACCATTGCAATCGATCGGTATCAGAAACGCTGTGTGTGATACGGATAATGGATTGCTCTACCTTGTTACGGATCATGGTCTCTGGAAACTTCATCTCGAGCAGGGAATGACCGGCAACATAGAAACAGCAACAGTGTATCCCAATCCATTTGTTCCGACAGCAGGAGAAGTCCTGGGAATCGCGGGGCTTCCGAATAGAACTCTGGACTTTCATCTGTTTGACCTGAGGGGAGAGCTTGTTTATGAGTCCCTGTCACAGAACAGGGATATGTTCTCATGGGATGGTTATGATAATAATAGTGAACCTGTGGCGTCGGGAACATATATTGTACGGATTTCACAGGATGGTGAAAGCAGGTTCTTCAAGCTTGCGATTGTTAGATAAAACCCGGAAGAGGTTGATTCAATGAAAGGTGTTGTTCTCGCGGGGGGGCTGGGAACACGGCTCAGACCGCTGACCAGTATTACAAACAAGCATCTCCTGCCTGTTTATGATCAGCCAATGATTTTCTACCCTCTTCAAAAACTTGCTGAGGCGGGGATCAGGGATGTAATGCTAGTTACAGGTGGGAATAGCGCTGGGGATTTTCTTCGACTTCTCGGTGATGGATCGGATTTCGGACTCGATACGCTTAATTACGCCTATCAGATTAAAGAGGGCGGCATAGCGGAAGCAATAGGTCTGACAAAAGCATTTGTAGGCGGTGAGAAATTCGTTGTTATCCTGGGTGACAATATTCTTGAAGATTCACTTGCAGGACATGTGAAGACGTTCCGGAACCAGGAGGATGGAGCGAGAATATTACTGAAGGAAGTAAGCAATCCAAGAGATTACGGAGTAGCTGAGATTGAGGGAGACAGGATCATATCAATAGTTGAAAAACCTGAATCTCCCAGAAGCAGTTATGCCGTCATTGGTGTATACATGTACGATGATTTTGCGTTTGAGGTTATCGACGCGCTTCAGCCTTCGGCAAGGGGAGAACTTGAGGTCACCGATATCAACAATGCCTATCTGAGCGCAGGTAAACTCAGTGCGGATATTATTGAGGGATGGTGGGCTGATTCAGGAAGCAGCATTGACGGTCTCCTGCAGGCTGGAATCAGAGCAAGGGAACTCCGAGCGGGGAGAAAGATGTGAGGCTTCTAGTAACAGGTGGAGCTGGTTTCATTGGAAGCAACTTCACAAGAATGGCTGTTAATCAAAATCCTTCATGGAAGGTTGTCGTTCTTGATAAGCTGACTTATGCCGGCAGAAGGGAGAATCTCGCTGACCTGGAAGACAACTCCCGTTTTAAATTTATCCATGGAGACATCTGTGATCCGGCTGTGGTTGCTGAAGCAATGGATGGATGCGACGCTATTGTAAATTTCGCGGCAGAAACTCATGTGGACAGATCTATTGATGATTCTTCCTCTTTTGTCAGAACTGACATTGAAGGTGTCAGGATTCTTCTTGAGGAATTCAGGAAAGAGAAACGGAATCTCTTCCTCCAGATATCTACTGATGAAGTGTATGGGAGCGTTGAATCGGGGAAATCCAGAGAGGGTGATGCTCTTGCCCCGAGAAGTCCTTATGCAGCATCCAAGGCTGGAGGAGAATTGCTGGCTATGAGCTACTGGACAACCCATAAAACTCCCGTTGTAGTTACGAGATCATCGAATAATTACGGTCCGTGGCAGTATCCCGAGAAGCTGTTCCCTCTTTTCATTACGAACGCATTGGATGAAGAACCTCTTCCATTGTATGGGGACGGTCTGAACCGTCGTGACTGGATGTATGTGGATGATCACTGCAGAGCTCTTATGCTCATACTGGAGAACCCCGTTTCGGGCTCCGTTTACAACATCGGGGCAGGGGAAGAGCATACAAACAGGGAAGTGACCGACGGCATACTTGCGGCGACAGATGCTGATCATGGTCTTGTGAGGTATATTGATGATCGTCCGGGACATGACAGACGTTACGCTCTTGATGTCAGTTCGATAAAAGAGAATCTTGGGTGGGAAGTTGAGATTTCCTTTGAAGAAGGACTTGAACTTACAGTCGCATGGTACAAGAATAACCGCGCATGGTGGGAAGAGATAAAATCAGGCAGATTC
>DAOWAG010000240.1 GCA_030634715.1 Candidatus Aegiribacteria sp.
GTTTCATCCGGATAAAGGAAGTTCTTAATCCAGATCACCCTGTTGCAGCTGTTCTTAATACAGCCAGATATGCTTTTGAGGGATTGACTAAAGATAACCTGTATCTCCGGTTGCTCCAGACCACCTGGAATTATATACCTGAGCAGATTGATCCTGAATCGTACCTGGATGGAATCAAATCAGCCTTTCTGGAGAACGGATTGCTGCCTCCGAACATATCCATATCTGGTGAACTGTATGATATCTGCGGTAATAGTGACCTCCTCAGGGAAGTGATAGTACAGCTATGCCATGTCGTCTGCCCGAGTAGTAATCCGGTTTTAAATGTATCGCTTTTCAACAGGAAAGAAATCATAGAACCGCTTCATCTCAGTAGAGGGACTGAGCAATTCATCAGTATAGATCTGCGGTGTTCGAATGGAAAAGTGCTTTCAGGAATATCAGATGATTTCCTTGACATAAGCACTCCATATGATTTCAGCAGTGGATTGAACGCAGCCTCTGAAGTATTTCTTCTTTCCCTGATACTCAGACTCTGTGGAGGAGCCCTCAAACCTGGCGATGATACCACATCACTTACAATTCTGTTACCCTGCTGGAAATAGTATTCAGCTTAATCATACTTTACCGTTGAAGTATTTATCTTCATACTAGCGGTTCGTAAATAAGCGACTGTTACATTCATGGAGGATTGATTTTGGATCCCTACGATTTCAGAGAACTTGAGGATAAGTGGAAACCTTTCTGGAAAAAAATGAGTCTCTACAAAACAGGAACTGATCCCGATAAAGAGCCATTTTACTGCCTTGACTATTTTCCTTATCCGTCCGGTGCAGGACTGTCTGTCGGTCACTGCAAAAATTACATCCCTACAGATGTTATCTGCCGTAAGAAACGCATGGACGGATTCAATGTTCTTCATCCGATGGGATGGGATGCTTTCGGACAGCCTGCGGAGGAGTACGCTATAAAGACCGGTACTCCACCAGCGGAAGTGACCAGGATAAACTCCGACACATACCGCAGGCAGATGAAGCTCATTGAAGCGAGTTATGACTGGGATCATGAAATCAACTCCAGTGATCCGGATTACTACAAGTGGACTCAGTATTTTTTCATTCTCCTCTTCGACAGGGGTCTGGCTTATGAGGCAGAAAGTGACCAGATGTGGTGTCCGACCTGCAGGATAGTCCTCTCAAATGAAGAAGCCGCCGGTGGTATCTGCTGGCGTTGTGACGGAGAGGTAACCAGGAAAAAGCTGAAACAATGGTTCTTCAGGATTACAGAGTACGCTGACAGACTCCTGGAAGACCTTGATGATCTCGACTGGCCCGAAGGCATCAAGGCTATGCAGAAGAACTGGATCGGAAGATCAGAGGGTGCTTCCGTCATTTTTGAGGTCCGGAATCCTGCATCGGGTGAAATCACAGAACTTCCCGTATACACAACAAGGCTTGATACAATCTTCGGAGCTACTTTCTGTGTTTTAGCTCCTGAACATCCGGATGCGGAGAAGATGACCACTCCTGAAAAACATGATGAGGTAATGGCTTACATCAGTAAAGCCATGTTAAAAAGCGATATCGAGAGGAGAGTAGACGCGGATAAGGAGAAGACAGGAGTCTTTACAGGCTGCTTCGCAATCAATCCCTACAATGGTGAGGAAATACCTCTCTACATCGCGGATTATGTACTTGCCGGATACGGGACAGCGGCAATCATGGCCGTACCGGCGCACGACGAGAGGGATCATGCGTTTGCCACGAAATTCGGTATACCCATCATCGAAGTTATTGCGCCCGGTGGAAAACCTCAGGGTGTTATTGCGGAAGCTACAGTCGCTGACGGACAGCTTCTCAACAGCGGAGAATTCTCCGGACATGATTCAGAGGAAGCTAGAATCAGAATGGCGGCATACGCAGCCTCAAAGGGTTTTGGAAAAACTGATATCCGCTACAGAATACGAGACTGGCTCATATCAAGACAGCGATACTGGGGAGCCCCCATTCCAATAATCCACTGTAAGACTTGTGGAGCCGTACCGGACAGAGACCTCCCTGTAGAGCTTCCGGCAATGGAAAATTTCGAACCTGATGATTCAGGTAGATCACCCCTTGCCAGAGTTGATGAATGGGTGAACACGATTTGCCCCGTGTGTGGAGGTCCTGCTAAAAGAGACACTGATACAATGGCAGGATTCGTCTGCTCCTCATGGTACTTCCTCAGGTTTGCCTCTCCTTTTGAAACAGAGAGACCGTTTAATCCTGAAGACGTGAAGTACTGGCTGCCTGTAGATCTTTATGTAGGCGGTGCGGAACATGCTGTCATGCATCTCATCTACGCCAGATTCTGGACCAAGGTCATGTATGACGAAGGCATGCTTGATTTCACGGAACCATTCTCGATCCTCAAGAATCAGGGGATGATACTTGGAGCAGATGGACAGAAGATGTCCAAGTCCAAGGGGAATATTGTTACACCAGATGAAATGGTTGAAAAATTTGGAGCTGACGCTCTGAGACTCTACATACTTTTCATGGGACCTTTCGAGGCTGAGCTCGATTGGAGCGAAGATGGTATCGCCGGTACTTACAGATTTCTCAAGCGCATATGGTCGGTGGTCAATGAAACTGCAGATCCGGAGAAAAAGCCGGCTGACGAGGAATTTACCGCTGAACTCCGTTTCCAGCTTGCTAGAACGCTGAAGAAGGTTTCAGAGGACATCGACAGCTTTAATTTCAATACGGGTGTCGCGGTTCTAATGGAGTTTCTGAACTTCTTATCCGCAAACAGAGATAAAGCTGGAGCAGTGGGAGATCTCTGGAGGAAAGCTATTCGTGAACTCATTATGGTCATGTCTCCGATGACACCGTTCATATGTGAAGAGCTCTGGCATAGAATGAACTTTGCCGGTGAGACTGTTATTACTCAGCAATGGCCCACCTGGAACGAGGATGACCTGATACTCGACACTGTCGAGA
>DAOWAG010000007.1 GCA_030634715.1 Candidatus Aegiribacteria sp.
AAGGGAGACCAGGGATTGAAGAGAATGCTATGAGTGGGTTGGCTCAGGTTCTATTGGCAAGTACTACTCTTTTTCGCCCGGTCAGATCGTTCCTGCATTCCACACTGCGCCATCTTTTATCATTTGAAAGCCGGTCCGCAACTGTGGGTACCTGATCTGAGGTTAGCTCCAGGGCAAGAACTCCATCCTTCTTCAGAATGAACGGAACTTCTTCAAGTAGAATTCGAACAAGATCGAGTCCGTCATTACCACCATCGAGGGCAATAAGGGGATCTCCATAGCTCACTTCCGGTTCGAGTGCATCTATTTCAAATGAAGGAATGTATGGAAGATTCCCGATAACTCCGTCAAATTGGACGGTTCCGGTTTTAAACGGCTTCATTAGGTCAGCCTCAACCAGCAGGGCTTTATCAACTCCGTGATAAATCATGTTCTTCGCAGCAATACTCAGTGCCGCACGGCTGATATCAGATCCTATAACAAGGGCAGATGGGTATTTCAGAGCAAGAGAAACGGCAAGAATTCCTGAACCAGTACCCGCATCAAGAAGAAGGCGCGGTTTAACCGGAAGTCTGTTGCAGAAGAGCTCCAGGAGTATTTCTGTTTCAGGTCGAGGAACCATAGCTCCCGGTCCTGAAATGAATTCTCTACCAAGGAATTCTGCAACCCCGATTATATGTTGAAGAGGTTCACGATTCTTCCGCCTGTTAATCAAACCGCGGAAGGCTTCTAAATCTTCAGGATTCAGTTCAGTGGAATAATGCAGATAGAGGGAATGCCTTTCCCATTTCATCTGATGGCAGAGGAGAATATCACTTTCCAGGCGGGGAGACTCAAGGTTCGCGAGCTCATTCATAGCCCACCGGGAAGCATCCTGAACCCGCATCTCGATCAGAAGCCGGTTGAAATTTCTGAGAGAAGTCTTTCCTGCTCAGCTTCAATCAGGGGGTCAATTACCTGGTCGAGTTCACCTGAGAGAATTGCCTTCAATGAATGAAGTGAAAGGTGTATGCGATGATCGGTGAGCCGTCCCTGGGGAAAATTGTAAGTTCTTATTTTTGCGCTGCGGTCACCCGATCCAACCATGCCCTTACGAACTTCGTCGCGTTTTGCTCTTTCCTCCTCCTGTTTCAATGCGAACAGTCTTGACCTAAGAACTTTCAGGGCTTTCACCCTGTTTTTATGCTGGCTCTTCTCATCCTGACATGATACAACCAGACCGGTTGGTTCATGAGTGATTCTGACCGCCGAATCGGTTGTGTTCACACTCTGACCGCCTGGACCTGAAGATCTGTAAACATCTATTCGAAGATCTTCAGGGTTGATCTCGATTTCCACTTCCTCAGCTTCGGGGAGAACTGCTACAGTACAGGCGGATGTGTGTATTCGACCTGAAGTCTCTGTCTCAGGAACGCGCTGGACTCTGTGAACTCCAGCTTCAAATTTCATGCGGCTGTACACGCCGCTTCCCCGGATAGCAAAAATCACTTCTTTGAAACCTCCTCTTTCCGATCCGCTGCTGCTGAATATTTCAATAGACCAGCCCTTCTTCTGAGCGTAGTAAGAATACATCCTGAAAATGTCAGCAGCGAAGAGCGCAGCTTCCTCTCCTCCTGTCCCTGAGCGTACTTCTATCATGACATCTCTTCGATCATTGGGATCGGGAGGGATAAGAAGCAGTTTAAGTTTCTCATTAAGATGCAGCAGTTTCGCTTCAAGCTCAGGCAGTTCCATTCGCGCGATGGCAACAATTTCATCGTCATCATCAGTGAGAACTTCTTTCATTTCCCTTATTGATGATTCAGTTTTTTCGATCTCATTCACTGTATTCTGGATCTTGGCAAGACCGGCTCTTTCTTCCGTAAGAGAGCGTATCAACGATGAATTTCTGAGAGTATCGGGAGAACAGAGACTGTCGTCGATTTCCTGTATCCTCAGGGATAACGCTTCTCTATCCGACTCTTTCATACCTTATCCTCCGTATTAACGGCGCTCTCCTGCTCCCACATGGTCACGGACGGTCCGGGATTCCGTCCAAGAGAAACCATCAATGAGGCCACGGCTACTTCTATTTCTTCCTTCCCGGCCTTTCGTGTAGTTAACCTCTGTAGAAGAAGCCCGGGGACTGTTACCGCCCTAGCCAGGGCTGATGTTTCCAGATGACGGTCAGCCTGCTTAAGAAGTTCATAACTGAGCCCCATAACGAATGGAATCAGGGGTAGATGATAGATAATCCTTATCAAAGCGTTTGGGTTTGTCCCAGTAACAAAAACAACAAGGGAATCGAAAATTCCGTAGAAAAGAATTGTCCCGAGCATAACAAGAAGAAGAAAACTGGTTCCGCATCTCTGGTGCAAAGGACTCTGTTCCACTGCTTTCTCCACCAGTGGTTCAAGTCCTTTTTCCCAGGCATGAATTGTCTGGTGTTCCGATCCATGGTAGACGAACAGCCTTCTTATTTCCGGCATCAATGATATTGCTCCGAGGTAGATAAGAAAAGCGGCAAGTCGGAATAATCCAGCCAGCATGTGAATTCCAAACTGCTGTGTAGCGGAAATGCTGTCACCGCTTTCAAGAATCCATTTACTGCTCTGAAGTGGAAGCCAGGCAAACAGAACCAGAGCAAGCAGAAACGCCAGTACTGTTGTAAGAAATGGTCCTGCCTGACCACTTTTTCCTGTTTTGCCATCAGGTTTCTCTTCAGCTATTTCTGCAGACCAGTTCAAAGCTTTCATACCTAATCGGAGCGTATCAACAAGCATCGCAGCACCTCGAAAGACCGGTTTCTTCCAGATTGGACCTCTATCCTTCAGCTGCTTCATATCGAGCCTTCGAGCAAGAATTCGCCCATCGGTTTTCCTAACAGCGACTGCAGCCGAGAAAGGAGACCGCATCATCACACCTTCAATAACAGCCTGCCCGCCAGTTTTTGATTCGTGATCAGTGGAATCAGTGTTTTCAGCGAGACCATTCATCTCTTATCTCCATAACAGTTAAAAAATAGCCTAGACTAACGAAGGGGGGGAACCGGAAAGCTCCCCCCCTCTTATACCAGTGTGTAAGCTAGTTGCCGATGTCCGCTGTCTTCTTGCCATACCTCTTCAGGTACTTGTCCACTCTTCCGGCTGAATCAACAAGCTTCTGTTTTCCAGTATAGAACGGGTGGCAATTAGAGCAAACATCAAATTTCTTGTCTTTTCCTGTAGAACGTGTTTTTATCTTGTTCCCGCAAGTACAAGTAAATACTACTTCATTGTATTCGGGGTGAATATCTTTCCTCAATTTATTTCCTCCATGTATTTGAGCAAAAGTGCATGGTACTATTCAGACATCGAAGCCATTGCGTCAAGGAACAGTTTGTTGGATTTGTACTTAGACAGCTGCTTCTTCAACACTTCCATGGCTTCAACCGGATTCATATCAACAAGTATCTTCCTCATGATCCAAACCCTTGACAGAGCATCCGGCTCAAGCAGGAGTTCTTCTTTTCTGGTACCTGTCTTGGTTATATCAATTGCAGGATATATACGTCTGTCGGCAAGACGTCTGTCAAGTACTATCTCAGAGTTTCCGGTTCCTTTAAACTCCTCGAAAATTACTTCATCCATTCTGCTGCCGGTATCAATAAGAGCTGTTGCGATGATTGTAAGGCTTCCTCCGTCAACGATGTTCCTTGCAGCTCCGAAGAATCTTTTAGGTCTTTGAAGAGCGTTGGAGTCAACTCCACCTGAGAGGATTTTACCGGAATGTGGAATTACCTGGTTATTGGCTCTTGCCAGCCTTGTTATCGAATCTAGGAGTATGACAACATCGTAACCGCTTTCAACGAGCCTCTTGGCTTTGGCTAGAACCATATCTGTAACCTGAATATGTCTTTTGGGAGCTTCATCGAAAGTAGAGGCTATTACTTCACCCTGAACATGTCTTCTCATGTCTGTCACTTCTTCAGGACGTTCATCAATCAGAAGTATCATAAGTTTTGCGTCAGGCGAGTTAGCGGAAATGCTGTTAGCTATACTCTGGAGAAGCATTGTCTTTCCAGCTCTCGGAGGAGAGACCACAAGAGCTCTCTGCCCTTTTCCTATGGGAGCCAGCAAATCAAGAACCCGTCCTGCTATGTTCTCAGGATTGGTTTCAAGAATAAACCTTGATTCGGGATAATACGGAACCAGTTTGTCGAAAGTAGGTCTGTCTTTCAAATCCTCAAGGCTTCTGCCGTTAACACTCTCAATCCTCAGCAGAGCGAAGTATTTCTCTCCATCCTTGGGTTTTCTGACCTGACCTGAAATAGTGTCTCCTGTACCCAATGAAAACCGCTTAATTTGAGATGGGGACACGTAAATATCCGTTGAACTCGGAAGATAGCAGCCTTCATTTGATCTGAGAAAGCCATATCCCTCTGAGAGCACTTCCAGAACTCCAGTTGAGTACTCCAGACCGTTGCGCTCAGTCTTATTTTCCAGAAGCTTTCTTATAAGATCGCTTTTTCTGATTCCTGATATTCTTTCAAGTTTCTTCTCTCTGGCTATTGACTGAAGCTCAACAAGGGTTTTTCCCTCCAGATCGGCAAGCGAGTACTCGCGCGAGTAATCGCGCTGAGGTCTTTGGTTCATAAATCCTCTTCAATTGGGGTTTTACATCTGAATACATTTCATGACGGTGCCGCATCATCTGCTGACACTAAAATAACACTTGAGGTGATTACATTCTAAGTCTTAAAAAAGATTTCCCGTCGAGACGTTTAACTGGATTATTCAACGAGCACATCAGATAAGTACGCAAAAAATCTGAAAAGTTAGCTCAGTCGTCAACCCCTCTCCAGATTCATAGGGGGACGACTGGTGTAATATTGTACATAGTTGCACTGACGGACAACCCTGAGGTTATATGTCACTATCCGATTAACAGACTGGAGAATCAGCTATCTTGAGAATTATAAGAATCGCAGGCTTCAGCGTACTTGTTGCTATGGTACTTATTATAGCATCCGGCAGATTGCTTCATAGCAGTTCAAGCGAGGGAGATCTGACCTTCATTCTTATTGCTGCAGGCATATTTCTGCTATCTGCCGCTCTTGCAGTAACCACGCAGAAGAAATCACGAAAGTCATCTAACAGGTTGGTCATCTATTGGATCTGCGCTGGTATAATGATAAGCGTACAGCTTACAGGTGGAAGCAGCGGTCTCTTCTATTCCGGATATCTTCTATTTCTAATGTGGGTGTCCCTGCCCTCAACCGAAGCGGAAGCGACCGAACTCGGATTGCTTATCGGATTTGCGGAAGCTTTCGCTCTGCTGAATGCTTCTATCTGGTCAGGGGAGGGATCTCTGCTTACAAAAATAATTCCATTACTCCTGCCAGCCTTGAAGGCTCTTCTTGTCCCATTCGTTTTTGGACTGGTCGCTGACTGGTTGGCGGAAAGGGAAACCTTTCCGATTGAGACCGCTTCTCCCGGGAGAAAAAGGAGGGGGAAGAATGATGACATATCCTCGAGAACCGGATCAATCCTATCCAATCCATTACTGACTATCCTTCAAAGGAATTCCGGTGCGGATGCCACATGTCTGTTTATTCAGCATGACGATGGATTTTACAGGTTGGAGGATTTCGTGGCAACAGAAAATTCAATCATCGACAGGTATATGTTACCAGACAATCACAGACTTCTTCGAATCCTCAAGAATAGTAATGAACCTGTTTCGATCAAGGCAGGTTCTTACACTGAGCGATCAGAACTTGCACCGTACCGGCTCTCAACATTGAAGGATGAGAGAGCTTTCTGGATAGTGATATGCCGTCTGGGCAACGCAGAAAATCCAGCTGGTTTTCTACTTCAGGATTTTTATGGTGATAAACCACCTTCAGTTACTGTCCGTAATCTTGAGAATGCTGCTGAAGCGTTGCAGGTAAATGCGTTGAATACCGGAATCACTTCTCTGTCTACCGAGAAAGGCAGCTGGATGGCAAAACTGGTTTCCGCTGCCGGTGAAGAGGATTCCCTGGATGCATCGGTTCAGGGAATCGCAGGTCTGCTTTCAGAAATTATCCCCGACTCGACAATCTCGATCGCTGATGTGAATCTGGAAAGCAGAAAGATTCGAGTGTGGGTTTCAAGAGGTCCTCTCGCGCGGTGGAGACGGAAGAGAGTTTCAAACAGCAGCGAGGGATTGGCGGGGTGGATAGTTAAGAACCGTGTCCCCTGCAAACGCTCCGGAATAAAGCATGGAGAAAGAAACGTCAGTTCCTTCTCAAATGAAGAGGATCTTCACCTCCGGGTAGGCAGCTGTATGGGTGTTCCCGTTATCCGCAATGAAGAGGTGGTTGCTGTCATCATTGCTGAACACGAAGATGACAGGATTTTCGACAAGTATCATGAGAGTATTCTTCTTGCAGCTGCAGGATTGCTTGCGCTGACTGATGAACTGGCAGATTTCAGAAGCAGATTCAGAAATATTTCCGGTCGGGACACTCTGACAGGACTCCCCGGGATCACACTTTTTGACAGACATTTGCACGAGATGGCAAAAAGAGTGCAGACATATGGATGGTCAGTTGGTGTGCTTATTGCAGACATTGATGGTTTCGACTTGATTAACAGGAACCACGGCTACAGAGAGGGAGATAAAGTTCTGAAGGAAGCTGCCACTCGCTTCAGCAACTGTTTTTCTGATGATATATTGATTTCACGAACCGGTCCGGACAGTTTTGCAGCGTGTATTCCAAAGGCAGGGAAAGCGGAAATGGAAGCACTGAGTCAGAGAGTGGCGGACGCATTATCCTGGAGTTACGTGTCCAGCACATCGCAAACGCAAATATCGATAACTGCATCGATTGGCGGATGTTTCACACATATTAACAGGAAGGTTCAGCAGTTAACCGGAGAAGCGAACAATATTGCTTCCGAGGTCTCAAAAACAGGATTGGGCAACTGTCTGATTCAAAAAGTGGGTCTTTTGGATACACCACCGCGTGATTGAGAATACCGGGTTTAAGTTACTGGCAAGAAGAGGTTCTCTTCTGTTTATGTTGGCTGCCATCTTCTATCTGAGTCACCAGCCCTCTGCTGAAATCTTACCTCCTCTTTTCCCGATGCAGGATAAAGTTCTTCACGCAATCGAGTTTTTTCTTCTTTTCGCTTCACTTCTTCTGAACAGGGATCTTTGCAGAGGTTTTCATCCTCTACCTCTTCTGTTCTCTTTTGGATGCATATGGGCTCTTCTTGATGAGATACATCAGAGTTACATTCCTGGAAGAGACTGCTCGGCAGGTGATTTCATAGCGGACATCGCGGGTATGGCATTATGTCTGATAATTTATTTGCACTGGTTTCGCGATAGAGAATATTCTGCTTGACATATCCAGACCATATTCGTTAAGATTCCATAGTTAGTAGATAATCGTGCGAGTATATAGAAAAGTGTTCTTTGTATATTTGCGCCAGTACGTCAAACCAATCTAATCGAGAGGAGGTGCCAGGTATGCTCAAGGCGAGAACAAAGTGGTTCTGTCTTGGACTCCTGATCGTGTCTCTGCTGTTATCAGCATGTGGACCGAGCGCCGAAGAACTTCAGGCAAGGGATGATGCAAAAGCTGCAGCTCTTGCCGCGGAAGCCAAGGCTGATGGCCTTGAAGAGGAACTTGCTACACTACCAGAGAAAATTGAAGAGGGGCAGGAAGAGATTGTTGCTCTTGAAGCCGAACTTGCTGAACTTCAGCAGGAATACTATTCACTCGGCGGCGGAAGCCGTTAGCAAGGGAAGGGGAAAACAATGAAGCGTACACTAGTATTAGCTCTTATGATTTGCCTTGGCCTTGCATCCACAGGTTTAGCTAAAACCTGGACAGCCGAGGAACTTTCACAGTATTCACAGGCCGAAATCGAAGCAATGGGTGACGACGACATTCATCTCCAGATCGCTTACTGGGAATGGAGAAAGGCTGTTGCCGATGAACGCATTGCCGAGCTTGAACCTCTGGTTCTTCCTCTGAGAGCAGAGTATGCAGCGATTCAAGCCCGCATTGCTGAACTTATCGCTGAGATCAACGCTCTCAGAGCAGAGATCAATCGTCTGCGCAGTGCAGGTGTCCTGCATCTCATTGTTGATGGAGAATCTCTCTGGAAGATTGCTTCATATCACTACCACTATGGAGATGGTTCACAGTGGCCCGCTATCTACGAACGCAACCGTGACACCATTAGTGATCCAAACCTTATTTACGCGGGTCATACTCTATGGGTACCAGTGCCATTGCTCAACTCTTACACCGTTATTGAGGGTGACTTCCTCGGTAAGATTGCAGGATACGATGTAGTCTACGGTGACAGAGGCATGTGGCCACAACTGTATGAAGCCAACCGCGATATAATCAGCGATCCTAACCTGATTTATCCTGGACAGGTTCTTAATATCAATCGCTCTGCGGTTTTTGGAGGATCACGCTAGAATCCTCGCCTAATATGGAAGGCTCTCCACTCTTTGTGGAGGGTCTTCCTTTTTCTAACGGAAATTCTGCAAATGTCTGATAAATCTATTTCTCTGACGGTTCCCTTATCCGCTGATATAGCGGGAAACATTCTTGGCTCAGGCGATGTCAACCTGAGACGTATATGCACAACACTCGGCGTTGAAGCTGTTTACCGGGATGGAAATCTCAGCATAAAGGGAGCCAAGCATTCCGCAGAGAAGGCAAGAGCAGTTATCTACAGGCTTGTACATGAGCTTGAAGTATCAAATTATCTCAGTGATCACAGCGTCGATGCCGCTCTCAGCTTTCCGGACAAACATGATCATACTCTTGAAATATCTGTTCCAGGACGCGCCGGTCATATAATCGCTAAAACTGCCGGTCAGGAGAAATATCTCAAGGCTATGAGGAATTCAGAGGTTGTGTTCTGCATTGGTCCAGCCGGCACCGGGAAAACTTTTCTTGCGGTGGCCAGCGCTGTTGCCGCCCTTACGGATGGATTAGTCGATAGAATTGTAATTTCCAGGCCTGCCGTTGAAGCCGGTGAAAAACTTGGTTTTCTGCCGGGAGATCTGCAACAGAAAATTGACCCCTATCTGAAACCTGTATACGACGCCCTCTATGACACTCTCTCCCCGGCAAAAGTGCAGCGTTCTCTAGACAACAGAGTTATCGAGGTTGCTCCATTGGCATACATGAGAGGAAGAACTCTTAATAACGCTTTCGTAATACTCGATGAGGCACAAAATACAACTCTTACTCAACTCAAGATGTTTCTTACAAGGTTGGGGTACAGCTCGAGAGCTGTGATTACAGGAGATATTACCCAGATCGACCTCAAACCAGCATCATCATCCGGACTTGTCCTGATCAGGAATATTCTCTCTGGAATAAAAGGCATTGAATTCACATTCCTCACTCGCAAGGATGTAGTAAGACATCCACTTGTTCAGAAGATAATATCCGCTTTCGAGCGAGAGTCGGGAAATAATGAGAGTTAACCCGCTTAGAAACATGCTTTCAGGGAGTCTTGTCGCGGCAGTATTCCTTTTTACTTTCTATCTGCTTCTTGTACCGGAGCACGCATTCCTGGATCTTGATCTCAGAGTTGGTCAGACTCTTGAACATGATCTTGTGGCTACTGTGGATTTTGATCTGCCTTATCATGAAGAGGATTTACTGGAAATCCAGGCAGCAACAAGATCTTCAGTTCCAATCCACCTTGAATTCGATTACAGTGTCTGGAGTACACTGAGAGAAGAACTTTACTCTGTTTTACTGCAATCAACGAGTGATTCCTCATTCACCAATGGAATGCTCTACGAATTGTTATCAATGTACGAAGTCGGAGTATTTGACCTGACGGATGTCAGGGTGAACTACGAAGGAGAGCTGGCAGTTCTCCTTAGCAAATCCGAGACAATTGACTGTCAGCTCTTCGATCTGTACGAAATGAAGGATATAAGAGATATTCTGGCTCTTAATCTAAGTCGGTGGAACCTCGCCAATGAAGAACTGCTCGAAATAACCGCACTCCTTGAGCCTAATCTTATTCCTGAAGATTCGTCCAGAAATGCCAGTGCTGATGCTGCTGTTGCGGGTCTGAGCAATATTGACACAACCATCACGGCCGGCAGCATCCTGCTTGAAGCAGACAAACCCGTGACAACGAGAACCATTGAGTATATCAGTCAACTTGAAAGTGTATCTGTTGAATATCATGGGTTAACACATCTGGCTGGATTGATGCTGCTTGTTTCGGTTATTCTGGCAATTGCAATATTCTATGTTCATGACATCATGCCGGAGACATGGAGAGCGGCCAACCGATTCCTCCTTCTTGGAGTAATCTGGATAATATCTCTCGCGGCAACAGGAGTTCTCTGGCTGGCGATGAGGGAAACTACCGGATATCCGTATGCAACACTCATCACATTCGGGGCAGCCATGACGAGTATATTTTTTCACAGACGTCATGCAGTCTTCTTCACATTCATGTTCTCTCTGATTCTTGGTGTGGTGCATCCTCATCCATTTTCAATCGTATTGATCTCCTCGGTATCAGGTCTTCTTGCAGCAATGACCGCATGGGATGTCCGCAGGAGAAGCAGCATTCCCACTGCAATTGGTTTCTCAACCATAGGCGGGATCAGCATATATCTTCTTCTGTACATGTTGAATGCATCACCTGAGACGAATTCCGTTGTTGAATCCATTCTTGGGTTACTGCTTGCCCCTGTTATTGGAATTGGAGCTGCCAGCGCGCTTCTATTCCTGTTTGAAAAGGTATTTGGAGTATATACTGTTCTGGCAATAGATGAAGCCAACAGAACGGATCACCCCCTTCTTAAGGAAATGAGGGATCTGGCTCCTGGTACATGGAGCCATTCTCAAATAGTCTCTGAGCTCGCTGGTCGTGCTGCAGCAGCAATTGGTGCCTGGGAATCTCTTGCATCTGCTGGAGGCTATTTTCATGATGTTGGCAAAATAAGTTCTCCTGAGCTTTTCATTGAGAATCAAAGAAACATGCCCAATCCTCACGACAGCATGAATCCATGGGAGAGTGCAAAAAGGATAATCGCTCACGTCCGAATAGGGGTTTCGCTTGCGGAAAAAGCCAAACTGCCAAGGGCTGTGATTGATATCATCCAGCAACATCATGGCTCAAGCCTGGCAAAGTATTTCTACAACAAGGCAATCACGGAATCCATTGATCCAGATTCTATTCTTGACAGTGAATTCCGTTATCCCGGACCCCGACCAGCGACCATTGAAGCCGCACTTGTCCTGCTTGCTGATCAGGTAGCATCTGCAACAAAAAATCTTGCTGATCCTGAGAACCTCACGGATATCATCACCAGTATAATCGACGAGAAAGATCTTGAGGGACAACTGGATGATTGCCACCTTACCAGAAGAAACCTGAAGACAATTGCGAGTGAGTTCATCTCCGTTCTTGAAAATAAATTCTATAAGAGAGTAAAAAATTACCCCTCGGGAAATTTGAATAATGGAAATTAACATTCTTCTTGACAATTCCGCTTTAAGGCAGGAAAGGATCGAATATCTTCTTGATGGTCTTCTGGACGGGAATGTGGAGATCGTCATTGCAGATCCCGGATATATAAGAGTGCTAAACATGAAACACAGGCATATTGACAGATCTACGGATGTGCTGTCCTTTGATCTGGCAGATTCCGATGAAGAACGACCGGATGGTATCATATACGTGGATGGCAGATTATTTCCACCTTATGAAGCTCTTCTTGAACGGATTTTTCATGGTTATCTTCATCTGGCGGGTTACTCTCATAAGGATCCGGATAAGGCGAAGATCATGAATGAAAGGGTTGCCCGCATGGTTTCAAGCGCCACGGACAGGATGGATCTGAATTGACAGCGTCTTTAATCATTCTCTCTGCGGGTTTTATTGTACTGTTCATTTCCTCAGGAATAAGGACCTGCCTTCCTGAGCTCATCCTCAGCAAAGGTAGAGATCCCTCGGAGAGAAGACAGGCGGCCGTTACTCACCTTGGTACTCTCTGGCTTATCAGATTCACCGGCATTATTTCTACAGGCGCGGGAGCCGTTCTCATGTCGATTCAAACAGCTTCAGTATTCCCCGTACCTGCCTGGTCCTCCGCTTTGTCCATCGCAGTCGCGGTTTTCCTGCTGGGGGAGATACTTCCTTCACTTATCGCACGAGCGAATCCTGACAGATTCCTGCTCATTTTCAAATTACCATACATTCTTATTGCATTTCTGTTTCGCCTGCCTGCTCTTCTCATTCTGGGGAAACCAGGTCATGAAAATCCTGATTATGAGGATTGGCTGATTACACCTCCGGATGTGATCTGGCTTGAAAGGCGCAGAGAGAAAGGTGAGCCGGGGGAATATGAGAAGGAACAGGAGCTGATGGACAGCATTATAGATTTCTCTGATAAAATCATCAGAGAAGTTATGATTCCCCGGATTGACATGATATGCGTTGAGATACAGGCTGATCTGGATGCTGTTATTGATGAAGTAAGAAAAGCCGGGCATTCGAGAATTCCAGTTTACCATGAGAAGATAGATGATATTGCGGGAGTTCTCTATGTAAAGGATCTGCTTGCTCTTCTGTTAGAAGGAAAGCAGAATTTCGACTTGAAGACCCTTCTGAGGGAGCCCTACTTTGTCCCTGAGTATAAGCGCATTGATGAACTACTACAGGAATTCCAGGCAAACAGAATACATATGGCGATTGTCGTTGACGAGTATGGCGGTACCGCGGGTCTGGTGACTATAGAAGACATAATGGAGGAAGTCTTTGGAGAGATACTGGACGAATATGACAAAGAAGCCCTCCTCATTAAGCCCCTTGGCGATGATTCATATCTGCTTGATGCCAGGCTTCCCATAGATGATCTTAATGAGCTGCTTGACACTTCGTTTGAGGATGATGGTTATGAAAGTCTCGGCGGTATGGTTTATCAGGTTATGGGAAAGATTCCCCATCAGGGGGAAACCGTGATACATTCCTCTTTCAAGTTTACCGTTGAGAAAGTGAGAGCTCAGCGAATTCTGCTTGTCAGAATTGAACCAGCAGATGATTCTTCCCTTCCTGGCGGAGTGTGAGATAATTCGCATCGTAACCCGTGCATTTGTACTCCGAAGAGTGCGGTGGAGCGAATCTTCCCTCATTCTAACTCTCTACTCGCTTGATTTTGGTAGAATATCTGCAATCGCTAAAGGGGCTCTCAGAGCAAAAAGCGCTTTTTTTGGAAGTACGGAACTATTCTCATTGGTGGAATTTTCCCTGTCTCGCAAATCAGGCAGAGAGCTTGATACCGTGACTGACACTTTTGTTATTAACCATTTTGAACCCATCCGTGGGAATCCTGAAGCTTTTGCACACTCCTGTCTGTTTGCTGAATGGCTGCTTATTTCAATTACGGGAAGCGAACCCTCACACCCAATGTTTCATCTTATTGGAAACGTTCTGGAGAATTTCGCGACAGGCACTCCCTTCTGGCCTGTATTATGTTCCGGAATCGAGAAAGCGCTGAGACTCTCCGGTTTTGCAATGGGAATTGATCGCTGTACTAAATGTGGAAAAAGTCCGATCGATTCCTGTATGTGGGATGCCGCTTCCGGTGGTGTCGTGTGTGATGATTGTGACGAGCAGGCGAAATCTGTTCCCCGGGGATTCATCGAGTTCATTCGGAAATCCAGGAGTGGTAATCTTGAAAAAATTCGAAAACTTCAACTCTGGCCTGGCGGATATAGACAGTGTCTCGAACTTATGAGAGATTTTGCTGAGATACATCTCGAAACAAAACTTAGACTGAAGTCATTATCAGTACTGGAGGATCTTGAGAATGACCATTGATGAAACAGATCTTATGAAAAAACTTATCTCTCTTTCCAAGAGACTCGGATACGTATTCCAGTCGGGAGAGATATACGGTGGCCTGCAATCCTCGTGGGATTATGGCCCTCTCGGTGTTGAACTGAAGAAGAATATTGAGTCCAGCTGGTGGGACTTCATGGTTAAGACAAGGCCTGATGTTGTAGGAATGGACTCGGCTATTATCACTCATCCGGATGTATGGATGGCTTCAGGACACCTGAAGAATTTTCATGATCCCATGGTTGACTGCAAGGAATGTAAAAGCAGATTCCGGCTGGATCATGTTGAGGGAGACAGATGTCCCGAATGCGGAGGAGAACTCACCGAACCGAGAAACTTCGGGCTGATGTTCAAGACAAGGATTGGTGCCCTCGAGGACGAGTCTGCAACTGTCTATCTGCGTCCTGAAACGTGCCAATCTATTTTTGTTAATTTCAGGAATATTGTTACCGCGACAAGGCAGAAGCTCCCATTTGGAATAGCACAGATCGGCAAAGCTTTCAGAAACGAGATTACCGCAAGAAATTTCGTTTTCCGCACCAGAGAGTTTGAGCAGATGGAAATGGAGTATTTCTGCCTGCCCGAAGAAGCAGATAA
>DAOWAG010000096.1 GCA_030634715.1 Candidatus Aegiribacteria sp.
AGAAAACTCAGGGAGATTCATCCCGGTCTTTCAATCGCAATTGTGGCTTCTGAATCAAACAGTGTTATCCTGAAATACGAAAAAGATATCAGTGTGATCATATATGATAAATCCCCGTGGAAGTTTATCAGCTCTCTGCACGCTGCCAGAGAATTCAAGCCGGACGCGGTTGTGGATATGCATATGCACGATTCCACCACTTCGCTCATATATGCGGTATTCTCCGGAGCGAGATGGAAACTTCACATCGACAGAGAGAACAGACTTCCGTTCAACATCAGGGTAAGGGCTGCCCAGGATGGTCATATAATGGATGCTCTCTCGGGCTTGCTCTCAGGGCTCGGAAAAGAAGTTGAAACGGATAAGCCTTTCGTGCGAGAAATCACGCTGTCCTGCATTGAAATGGATTTTGCCGACAGGTTCTGGAGCGGAGTGAATGCCGTGCCGGAGGACTGCGTTGCTATCAACATCTCCGCTGGTGGAGAAAATCGCTGGTGGGGAATTGACAGATACATGGAAGTATGCCGGGGGATCATATCTCTCGGAATGAAGCCGCTGCTTCTGTACGCTCCGGAAAACTGGGATAAGGCTGAGTCCATCGCCTTACAGGAAGCGGAAACTCTTCTCTCACCCCTGACACCTACAGTCCTTCATGTTGCTGCATTGATTCGAAATGTCCGACTTCTTGTCAGTCCGGATACTTCTGTTATTCATATTGCTGCTTCAAGCGGAATTCCAGTTGTAGGAATGTATCTGTCCTTCGATCCATCCCTTCCAAAATGGTACCCCTGGCGGGTTAACAGAAGAATACTCATGGCTGAGGATAGCAGATCGCTTGAAACCATCAGCTCCGATTCTGTCGTACGCTCGGTGAGGGAGATTCTGGAGAACGGAAGAGGAACGAAGTGAGGATTGGATTTGACGCCACGAATATTCTGGGACACGGCGGAATCAAGACCTACGCAAGAGAGCTTATTAAAACTCTTGCCTCTGAATATCCGGGAGATGATTTCATTCTCTGCACAACATCCAGCATCTCAAAAAAAGAGAAACTGCTCAGACTGTTTGAAAAGAATACAAATATTGAAGTATGCACAGGCCTTCCGCATGCAAGAATGCTTGGTGACAGGTTCAGGTGGTTGTCAGGACTTCTGGGAGCTCTGTACTGGAGGAAACAGGAACGTAATCTGGACCTGGTCCATCTCACTGATCCCTATTCTGCTGCCGGTTACCCCCGCAGATTTGCTGTGACCATTCACGATCTGTTCCCGCTTACAAGAGATGAATTATGCAATTCACATCTGAATCTGTTCTACAAACGGAAAACACCTCTTATTCTGCGTCGGGCCGAAGCAGTTATAACTCCATCTCTATACATCGCTGATGAGATACAGAATCTATACCCGAATCAGGTTCGAATGATTAATGTTATTCCTGAAGCTGCGGACAGCGAGTTTCGACCTTTAAGCCGAAATAATTCCATTCTGTCCGAATATGGACTTGATAGAACCAGGTTCCTCCTGTTTGTCGGTCGGGCTGACATAAGAAAGAACCTGCGGCGAATTGTCGAAGCTTATGACGGACTCGATATTGACACTCGCGATATCGCGGGTGCGGGCACGGGTGTGGGCACGGGTGCGGGGGGGGGCGCGGTACACATGGGACTTGTTCTTTCCGGACATAATTCCATCGAAGCCAGTTTAACTGAAAGAGGACATCTTCATGTACTAAGAGATGTATCTCAGGAAGATATTATTCAGTTCTACTCGTCTGCTGACGCCCTGGTCTTCCCATCACTCGATGAGGGGTTCGGGCTTCCTGTCATCGAGGCGATGCAGAGCGGCTGCCCTGTGATTACATCGAATACCTCCTGCCTCCCGGAAATTGCTGGAGATGCTGCGCTTCTTGTTGATCCATACTCTATCGCTGAGATATCATCTGCTATGAGAGAAATAATCACATCTCCGAAGAGAAGAGAAGAGCTGCGGGAAGAAGGATTCCGTAGAGTAATAGACTATTCCTGGGAGAAAACGGCTCAGAAGACCATGAAGGTTTACAGGGATACTCTTAGGAGGAGTTCCTGATACTTTCAGTAAAGACCAAAAATGAGTTTGTGCCAGGCTGAATGATGCCACGGTCCTGCATTAGCCCAGGGAATATCAACCATCATCGCAAGTCCAATGAGTGTAAGAATAGCGAGTAGAATCATTGCTCTTCTGGATCTGTGCCTGTCTATCCATTCTGCTACGAACAGGAACAGTAACGGCATGACTACAATCATCCATCTCAGTCCAGCACAGACACCTCCGTAATTCCTTGTCTGTATTCCAAGGAACAGTACTGTAACAGTAAGCGGCAATCCGATTGTCAGTGCCTCAGCATATCTGCGGGCTTTTTGCGAAATCGAAGTCCATATACTCCAGCCTGCAAGAAAGAAAACAGGTGTCATTGATAGAAATCCATGATGTCCCAGTATGATGTGAAAGAAATAGATGTGCTTGGGTTCGTAAAGAGCATCGATACCGACAGGATTCTGCCAGTATGCGCCTGCGAACTGATATAGATCAGGGCGAAGGTAGATCGGCAGAAGTGAACCTGTGGCTATCAGAGTGAGTATGAAATGTCCCGCGACAGGGAGAAATAATGCTGGAAGGAAGAAGACCAGCGTTCTGCGTAGATCCTTTGAAGCCAGGTATACAGCAAAGGAGATGCAGAAGAAACCAGCCCAGAGTTCGAATGTAGCCGCCAGTCCGGCAAGGAATCCGGAAAGGAGCCAGTGAATCGACCTGTCATTGCAGCTGTTACGGATGCGGAAAGCGAAGTAGAAGGAGATGAACAGACTAACCGCTGCGGGAGTATGGTTGTTAAGGCTGGTGGCATATCCAAGACCTATGAAGTTGAGTGTGAATACCAGAAGAGCAAGACCCACAGTTCTATCTGAATCTGTCCATAGAAGGAGCAGTCTGTAGAAGAAATAAAGCAGCAGGAGATAAGGTAATCCTCCCATGAGAAGGCTAAGAAAACGAATACTGGTCTGTTCATCTGTATCGAACGTTATCCCTGTGATGTTTGAGAAGATGAAATACGCTCCGGCTGAAAGCACGGATAACATCGGTGGTTTGGAGGAGTAAGAATGCCCTTCTATCATGACCTTGTCCGCAGTGTCCGAAAATCTGGAACCGTCAATAATGAAAGTTCCTCTGTGCACAAGTGATTCGATCGTGGCGAAACGGCTTGAAGGATTACACTGTGAAATCGTCTGAGAGAGAAAAACTAGCACAACCGAGGACAGCACGATACAGAAAAGGAACAGTTTCAATAGTCGTGCTTGAATCATTACGCTCCTTCTCTGGAGAGAATCGTGAAATGGTTATTATCAGAATTGAAAGGTCCATCCAGATTGATCAATTATATACATAATAAGGATCGAGCCCTATCATTTCGTTGAATCCGGTCTTGCGTCCAGAAGCGCCGTTACGGGGGGAATATTAGGCTCAGCTTTTAAGGATCTCTTTATCTGGCAGTGACATTTCCGGACATACCGCGCAGTTACTGGTATAGATTCCCCTTGAAATCCTGTCCCGAAGCTCCGTATATGCAGGTCCATTCCATATCTCGAAGAAACTGCTACAGGACATGTCACCAAGTGGTTCGGCAGTATTCCAGTGCGGGCAGGGGTTTATCCTGCCGTCAGGATCTATGTATACCCAGTTGTCAAGATAGGAGCATGAAGATGAGTTCTCCTGATCAGATGGGGAAGGTGCATTGAAGGAAAGCCCCAGTTCGCAGGCGATATCCGAAGCTATCCGGATCTGCCTGGATACTTCCGGTGAATTTGGATTGATCGTCTCCCCGGTCAAGTCCAGTCCCGAGTAAGGCACCAGCGGAACAACACCCACGGATACAGCTCCAACTTCGGATGCGAGTCTCAGAATATCCGGCAGTTCATGCAGGTTTCCTCTCTGCAGTGTCACGCTGAAAGAGAGCATCGGGAACTTCATTCCTCTTCTGTCCCTTTCGGAGATAAGCTCTCTCATATTATCGATGATAATATCCAGGTCCGCACCGTCCCTTATCTTTGCGTGGGTTGAGGGAGTGGCCCCGTCTATTGATACGAACAGTGAAGTGGGGGGGGAGTCAAGAAGAACATCGATATTCGTGGGAGAGAGAAGAATACCGTTCGTTACAACCTCTCTGGCAGGTACGTCAGCACGGTAGAGCCGGTCAAGATATCTACCGAAATCCGGATTGACGAACGGTTCCGCACCGCATGAGAGCCCAACTACAGAGGCTGCAGGGAACAGCTCGTCAGCTATTCTGTCAAACAGATCGGGATCTATATCATGCCACTTCCGGTCAGGATCTTTATCAGCCAACCGCATGGTGCACATCGAACAGCGAAGGTTGCACCTGTTCGTTGTGTCCATCCTGATAATAAGGTTTCTTCTACCACGAAGACATACCCATGGAAAACGGTGTGATCTTTGCAGATACTTGCTGAGTATTGTTTTAGGATTCATTCAATATCTCTCCATCATCTCAGGTATCATTGTATTCTTAACTGGGGATATTATTAGCACCGATCAGGTATTGTCAATTCGGAATTCCCCGCAGCTTTCAGGCTTACAACGAAAATGAGTCAGGATGAGTGGTTCAGAAAGTATAAATGTGCTGTTATGCCGCTCTGCGGGTTCATCAGCCCTTCATATGCTTGACATGAAAGGACTGTCCTCGGTATTGTCAGTTCTTGAATTGTAAGGCTTTTATACCGGAAAAGAATTGGATACAGAATGAAGACTGGCGTTGTAGTATTTGGAGCTGCGGTATCTTTGCTGCTTTCCTCCTGCATCGATGATCCCCCAACCCATCCGGAGATTACGGATTATCAGTCATATATTGACCTGGTCTGGGAACTCTACGATCAGAAGTATATAGCATTTGACGAAAAGGATGTTGACTGGGACACTGTTCATGAAGAGTATAGCCTGCTTGCTGAGAATGTGGATTCATTTGACGAACTGAAGGAACTGTTAATTGAAATGGTTGGGAACCTTGAAGACAAGAATGCCTGGTTATATTTCCAGAGTTATCCTTATGAAATCCTTCCCACATACTCACCCGATATAGAAGTTAATTACGTTGATTCCGTACTGATGGAACTGCTGGAACCATGGGACTTCCAGTGGGATTCTTCAGGTGGTGTCATGTGGGGTTACTGCGTTATTGATTCAATCCCATATTTTGCGATAAGGCACTTTCACTATTTCTTCACATTCCAGAAATTCAGTGATGAACTGAAAAATCATCTAGACGCTCCGGGGATGATTGTTGATATCAGGATGAGTGATGATGTGTCACTTGTTCCAGCGGAACAGATCCCCAGTGTATTCGCTGATCAAAACAGAACAGCATTCCTTACTCAGCACAGAACGGGTCCTGAACATACGGATCTTTCACAGCTCTCCATTCATGATGTATCTCCGCGGTCATGGGCCTATACTAAACCGATCGTACTCCTTGCGGGGGAACAGAATATCGGCGCAGCGGAAGCTTTCGCGTCTGTCATGGGTCAGATGTCCCACATAACAATCATCGGTGATACAACCGGTGGAGGAGGGAACATACCGGG